>NZ_JBEXLC010000035.1:0-65891 GCF_040609795.1 Nocardia sp. NPDC004604 | reverse complement strand
GAAGTTTCTATTTATAGCCAAGGTGCATTGCAGCAACGCCACCTGTAAAGCTACGAACTTTTACATGACTGAAACCAGCCTGCTCAAATATCAACGCTGAATCGTGTCCTGGTAATCCCGTCCGCCCATGGAAGTTTCGGCGCTCAGGGGATGAGAACCGCTGCGCCGGTGAAACGTCCATGTGCGAGATCCGCGAGGGCTCGATCTGCCGTACCGAGGGAGTACCCAGTTGTCGTCACATGTATCCGGTGTTCGCCCGCCAGCGTGAGGAATTCGCGCGCGTCGGCGCGGGTGTTGGCAGTCACCGAGCGAATCTCGCGCTCCTGGAACAGGTGCCGCTGATAGTTCAGCGACGGGATATCGCTGAGATGAATGCCCGCGATGGCGAGCACGCCGCCGCGATCGAGCGCTTCGAGCGCGGGCGGCACCAGCTCGCCGATCGGTGCGAACAAGATCGCCGAATCCAGTTGGACCGGAGGCGGATCCGCCGCGCCCTGTACCGAGGCGGCCCCGAGGTCGCTGGCCAACTCGCGCGCGGCCGCATCCCTGGTCATCACGTGCACCTCGGCGCCGCGCGCCAGCGCGACCTGCGCGGCGATATGCGCACTGCCGCCGAAGCCGTAGATCCCGAGTCGTCCACCCTGGGGCAGATCCGCGCGCTGCAGCGCCCGGTAGCCGATGATGCCGGCGCACAGCAGCGGCGCGGTCTCCACATCGGTGTAGCCGGCGGGCAGCCGATGGGCGTAAGCCGCTGGGACAGTGGCGTATTCGGCGTATCCGCCATCGGAGTCCCAGCCGGTGTACTCCGAATACGGGCAGAGATTCTCCGCGCCGCGCAGGCAGTATCGGCAGCTGCCGCAGGTGTGGCGCAGCCAGGCGATGCCGACGCGATCACCGATGGCGAACTGCGACACCGTCGGCCCGAGCGCCACCACCTCCCCGACGACCTCGTGCCCCGGCACCACACCGGGCCGATGCACCGGCAGATCCCCCTCGGCCACATGCAGGTCGGTCCGGCAGACCCCGCACGCCAGCACCCCGACCAGCAGTTCACCGAGCCCGGGCGCCGGCACCGGTTCCCGGACCGCGTCCAGCGGTCCGGCATCGATCGGCCCCGGCCGCCGCACCCGCCAGCCGGTCATCTGCGTGCCCGCACTCGCATTCATACCGATCACTCCTCACCGACAGGGGGACGGTCCTTTCGGATTATCCACGCCGACCGCACCGGTCCAGCCGTTTCGCCGACGGTGAGTCGAGCTTCTGATACATTTCTGTATTGAATACATTCCTGTATCGAACTTGCCGCCCGAGGAGGTGCGCAGTGGCATCGACAACCGATGCGGATACCCCGGCGCGCCGGGTGACCCGCCGCCGCACCGAGACCCGCAAGCGCCTGCTCACCGCCGCCTACGAGGTCTTTGCCGAGGAGGGTTTCGGCCGGGCTTCGGTGGAGCGCGTATGCGATCGGGCCGGTTTCACCCGCGGCGCGTTCTACTCCAACTTCACCTCCCTCGACGAGTTGTTCCTGGCCATGTGGGAGCAGCGTTCGGCCGCCATGATCGCCGGTGTCCGGGCGACGCTGGACGGCTTCTCGGTCGATGGTGTCGTCGATGTCCGTACCGCGGTCGAGCGCCTGGACCGCGCCGTGCCGATCGACGAGGACTGGTACCGCATCACCGCGGAGTTCACCACGCACGCGCTGCGCACGCCCGGGCTGCGGCAGGTCATGGCCGAACGCGAGGAGGCGATCGTCGCGGCACTGATGCCGACCATCGTCACCGCACTCTCGCGCATCGGCCGGACCGTTCCCGATCCTGTCGCACTCGGTCAGGCCCTGGTCGCGGTGCACGACGGCACCGCCGTACAGGTGCTGATGGAACCCCGCAGCCGCAAGGTGCGCACGCGGCGCACCGACCTGTTCTGCCACATCGTGCTGGCCTACAGCACCGAAACCGAAGGATGACCATGTCCAACCCCAGTCCCGAATCCGCGCACGAGGCCGATGTCATCGTTGTCGGTGCTGGCCTGGCCGGTCTCGTGGCGACCCACGAACTGGTCAAGGCGGGCCGCAAGGTGCATGTGCTGGATCAGGAGAATCGCAATAACCTCGGCGGCCAGGCGTTCTGGTCGCTCGGTGGGCTGTTCTTCGTGGACAGTCCGGAGCAGCGCCGCCTCGGCATCAAGGATTCCTACGAACTGGCCATGCAGGATTGGCTCGGCTCGGCGGGATTCGATCGCGACGACCAGGACCACTGGGCCCGCCAGTGGGCGCAGGCCTATGTGCGCTTCGCGGCCACCGAGAAGCGGGACTATCTGCACGAGTTGGGTTTGCGGGTGACCCCCTTGGTCGGCTGGGCCGAGCGCGGCGGTGTGTTCGCCGACGGGCACGGCAATTCCGTGCCGCGCTTCCACCTCACCTGGGGCACCGGCCCCGAGGTGGTGCGGGTCTTCCAGGAGCCGGTGCTCGAGGGCGAGCGGCGCGGCCTGGTCGGCTTCAGCTTCCGGCATCGGGTCGACGAGTTGATCGTCGAGGACGGCGCGGTGGTCGGTGTGCGCGGCAGTGTGCTGGAGCCGACCGAGCTGGAACGCGGCCGGGCCTCCTCCCGAAATGTGGTCGGCGACTTCGAATTCCGCGCCAAGGCGGTCATCGTGACCTCCGGCGGCATCGGCCACAACCACGAACTCATCCGCCGCAACTGGCCCACCGAACGGCTCGGTCCCGCGCCGGAGACCATGATCTCCGGTGTCCCCGCACATGTGGACGGACGGATGCTCGGCATTTCCGAGGCCGCGGGCGGCGCAATCGTCAACCGGGATCGCATGTGGCACTACACCGAGGGCATTATAAACTGGAATCCGATCTGGCCCGATCACGCCATTCGGATCATCCCGGGCCCGTCCTCGCTGTGGTTCGATGCCAATGGAAAGCGTTTGCCCGCACCGTGTTTCCCGGGGTTCGACACCAACTCCACGATGAAGGAGATTCTGGCCACCGGCTACGACTACTCCTGGTTCGTGCTCACCCAGTCGATCATCGAGAAGGAGTTCGCGCTCTCGGGCTCCGAGCAGAATCCGGATATCACCGGCAAGGATCTCAAGCTGACGCTCAAGAGCCGGGTGGCCAAGGGCGCGCCCGGCCCGGTCGAGGCATTCAAACAGCACGGGGTCGACTTCGTCGTCGCGAATACCCTGCGCGAGTTGGTCGATGGCATGAACAAGATCGCGCGCGGTCCGCAGTTGGACTTCGATGCCCTGGAGGGCCAGATCATCGCTCGCGACCGTGACGTCGCCAATAAGTATTCCAAGGACGCCCAGTTGATGGCGATCACCAACGCGCGCCAGTACTTCGGCGATAAGGCGGGCCGGGTGGCCAAACCACACCGCATCCTGGATCCGGCGCACGGTCCGCTGATCGCGGTGCGGCTCAATATCCTGACCCGCAAGACCCTCGGCGGACTGCAGACCAATCTGGACTCCCAGGTCATGCGTCCGGACGGGACACCGCTGCCCGGGCTCTACGCCGCGGGCGAGGTGGCCGGATTCGGCGGCGGCGGTGTGCACGGATACAACGCACTGGAGGGCACCTTCCTCGGCGGTTGCATCTTCTCCGGCCGAGCCGCCGGTCGAGCCATCGCGAAACTCGGCTGACCGCTACCCCTTACAGCCGGTCGCGGCGACGCTCGATGGTACCTGCGGCGCGATGATGGGGACCGCCGTCGTCGGTGCGGGCGGCGGTTCCGGGATCGGCTCGGTGTAGAGGCTCAGGCCGGTGTCGCGCGGACCCTGATCCAGGAAGATCCCGAATATCTCCACCTGATGTCCGCGGACATCGGTCACCTGTGCCGCGAACGGTCCGGGTCCCGCACCGCTGATCGTCCAGTAGTTGTCCATGCCGCGGTCGAGCTCGAGCCACGGGCCGTTGTCCGGTACGGACCGTAATGCCACCCGCTGGATGGGATTTCCCGATCCGGTGACCAGCATGGCCAGCCAATTCGCTGACGAGTCCGGCTTCAGCTCGTAGCTCAGTTCGGGGGCGGGGAAGGGATCGCGGACCACGGCATAGCGGACCTGCGCGACGCCATCGGACCGGTCCGCGATCTGTTCGAAGGCGGCAGTGGTCAAATCCAGTTGTCCCGGAGCACATCCCGGGCAGCGATCGGCGATGAGCACCCGGACGTCACCGAGCGGGCCGTGCACATCGAGATAGGCGCCGCACAAATCGGCGTGGGCGTACTCCGCGGTGGAGATTCCCACGTAGAAGCCACTGGTCGGCAGCCCGGTGAACGAACAGGCAACGCCGGGACCGAAGGCGTAGTACCGCGCCTCCCCCCGCCGTGCGGGTATCGACGCCTCCGCGGTATGCCAGTTCACGACGCCGGTACTGCTGGTGGCCACCATCATTCGCGATGTGGTCCCGATATCGGGAACCGACCGCGTGGCAGCGCAGGACGGCTGCGGCTGGGGTCTGGCGATCCAGAGCGCCATGGCCACCGCGCCGAGTAGCGCGCCAACGGACGTCCACAACCACCTCGAACGGAAACGCTGCTGTCTGATCGGTATTCGGTGCACCGCTGTCCCCGACTTCCGGCTCACCCAACTCGCGGACTCTCGATCCTGACCCGATCAGGAAAGCAAACCGACCAGCAGCGTATGACTCGAACGAAAAATCTCCGTAGTGAAACACTCATATGTCGGCAATCTCACGGCAAATAGCCAGCATTCGGCTCGGCGCCGTCGCCGAAAATCGGAAAAGATCCGTCCTTACGAGCTAACTCTTGCCGGTTCCGCGTCGACGCCCGAGAGTTGATGATCCATCCGATCGCGCTTGGCGCGCAGGTAGCGGATGTTGTGTTCGGTCGGCGTCGCCTGCAGCGACAGCCGCCGCACCACCGTGACCCCATAGTCTTCCAGACCCAGCTGTTTGGCCGGATTGTTGCTCAGCAGCCGCACCGAGCGGATACCGAGATCGGCGAGCACCTGCGCACCCGCCGCATACCTGCGGGCATCGACCGGCAACCCGAGCGCCAGATTCGCTTCGACGGTATCGGCCCCGCGGTCCTGTAATTCATACGCCCGCAATTTGTTCAACAACCCGATGCCACGGCCCTCCTGGCCGCGCAGGTAGATCACCACGCCACTGCCCTCTTCGGCGACCGCCCGCAGGGCGGCGTCGAGCTGATCGCCGCAATCGCAGCGCAGCGAGCCGAGGGCATCACCGGTGAGGCATTCCGAATGCAGCCGGGTCAATACCGATTCCCGGCCCGGATCACCGAAAACCAGTGCGAGCGTTTCGGTTCCGGACACCTCGTCGCGATATCCGACGACGCGGAACTCGCCGAATCGGGTCGGCAGGCGGGTCTCGACCACCCGGGTCATGGTGTGCTCGACGCGGCGGCGGTACTCGATCAGATCGGCGATCGAAATAATCGGCAGTGCATGGGTTTCGGCGAACGCGAGCAGTTGCGGAAGGCGCGCCATCGATCCGTCGTCGTTCACGATTTCGGCGATCACACCGGCCGGTCGGAGTCCGGCCAAGCGGGTCAGGTCGACGGCGGCCTCGGTATGTCCGGCACGGCCGAGCACACCGCTGGGGTGCGCGCGCAGCGGGAAGACGTGGCCCGGTCTGGTCAGATCGTCCGGTCCGGTGCGCGGATCGGCCAGCGCGCGCACCGTGTGCGCGCGGTCGGCGGCCGAAATCCCGGTCGTCACACCGGACGCCGCATCCACCGACACCGTATACGCCGTGCCCTTGGGGTCCTCGTTGACCGGCGTCATCGGTGGCAGCCGGAGCCGGTCCAGATCCGCACCGGCGAGCGGCGCGCACAGCACGCCGCTGGTGTGCCGAACCATGAAGGCGATCGATTCCGGCGTCGCCAAGGCGGCGGCCAACACCAGATCGCCCTCGTTCTCCCGATTCTCATCGTCCACCACGACGACCATGCCGCCCGCCGCGAGCGCGGCCAGAGCGGTCTCAATGGGATCCAGCGCCGACCCGATGGTGCGACGCTGATCTGCGAACTCGGTACGCATGACCACCTCCTCCTATATGACTAGTAGAAGTATTTCGACTAGTCATAGGAAGCGGGCGTCCCGGTGAGTGGACGAATTCAGGAAGCGCGGCGACCTTTACTCTTCGCCGTCTTCTTCTGCGGGGCTCGATCGGCGAGTTTGTCCACGTCGGCGAGCAGTTCCCTGGCGAAGTCGCGCTCGGCCTCGTAATGGCGCACACACCAGCGCAATACCGCCCCCGGATAGGCCCAGTCCGGGTTCTCATCGGCGCCCTCGGCGTCGACCTCGGCCAGTTTGCGCATCTTCTCCGCATATCCGATGTGCTCGGTCAGGATTTCGCGCAGTCGGTCCGGTTCGGCGAGATGACCGAGCCACGCGCGCAGCATGACGCTGTGCTTGAGCACCGGCGCTTCCACCGGCGCGTGGTTCACCCAGTGCGCCGCGGCGGCGCGGCCGCTCTCGGTGATCGCGTACATCCGCTTGCCGCGCACGCCGTCGTCCTGCAGCACCGTGCGCGAGGTGGCGTAGCCATACCTCTCGAGGCGTTTGAGCTCGGCGTAGATCTGGCTGAACGATGGGCTCCAATAGAAGAATTGCAGGCTCCAGTCGGCCCATTTCTTCAGGTCGTAGCCGGAGAGTTCCTCGGCGTGCGAGAGCATGCCGAGCACGGCCCAACTGGTCGTCGGCAGATCGGGGACCCTGGCGTCCACCGGGGACTTCGCTTCGGTCACGGTAGGACTATATCGCTTAGGCATATTTCGGGTGAAACATCCCGTTCAGTGGGATTCGAAAGATACGACCGACAACGCTTTGTGACAGGTTTCACAAATCATCACCATCGAACACCACCAGGTCGTTCCCGAACTGCGGAGCCCGATTCATGTCCACCATTTCCAAAGATACCGCCGCCGAAAGACCGAGCGGCGCAATCGAATCCGCTGATACCGGCCGACTCGACGGCGCATCGCCCGCCAGGATATTCGCCGTTCTCGCGGTCATCGTGGCGTTCACCGAGGTCGCCCCGATGCAGTACACGATCGTCGCGGCCGCACTGCAGAAGATCGCACCGACCTTCCCCGGCATCGGCGCCAATATCAACTGGGCCATTATCGTCTTCGGCCTCATCGGCGCCGCCGCGTCCCCGCTCATCGGCAAGATGAGCGATGTCTGGGGCAAGAAGCGGATGTTCCTGGTCTGCGGTGTGCTCTTCATGATCGGATGTGCGATCGACGCGGTCACCAACTCCTGGGGGCTGTTCCTGATCGGGCGCGGGTTGCAGGCGACCGCGATCGCCACCGCGGTCATCGCCTATGGATTGATCCGAGATCTACTGCCGCGCAAATATGTTCCGCTCGGCCTCGGTGTCACCGCGACCGGGCTCGGACTGTCCGCGGTCGGCGGGCCGCTGCTCGGCGGATACCTCGTCGACAACTACAGCTGGCGCGCGATCTTCTGGGTGCTGGCCGGATTCACACTGCTGATGCTGCCGCTGGTGTGGATCGTGGTGCCCGAATCGAAGTTGCGGGTCAGCGATCGCATCGATGTGTTCGGTGCGGTACTACTGTCGGCCGGGGCCGCGTTGACGCTGATCTACCTGGACAAGGGCCAGGACTGGGGTTGGCGCGAACCGCTCACGCTGGCCTGGCTGTTCGGCGGCATCGCGTTGCTGGTGTTGTTCGTCGTGGTCGAGTTGCGCGTCACCCGGCCGATCATGGATATGAAACTGCTGTTCCATCCGCGGGTGGCGCTGGTCCTCGGCGGTGCGCTGTTCGCGTCGTTCCTCATCGGCGTCCAGTCCTACGCACTGGGCTATATGACCCAGACCCCGGATTCCGATACCGTGGCCGCCGGTGTCCAGCAGGCCACCCTCGCGCAGATCCAGCAGCAGACCGGTCAGTCGATGCCGCCCGCGATGGTCCAGGTGCTACTGGATCCCGGATACAGCTACGGAAATGGCTTCACCCTTTTGCAATTCGCCATCCGAGTCGCACTGTTGCAGTCCGTACTCGCCATGATCTGCGGCGCCCTGGCCGGTGCGCTGGCCCGTAAGATCGGGGCCCGGCTGCCGTTGATCTTCGCGCTCATGCTGTTCGTCGGCGCGGGCGTCGGCTACGCCGTCCTGCCCCACACCTGGGTCGTATTCCTGTGGGTGAGTGCCGCATTCGGCATCGGATTCGGTTTCTACTACGCGTCCATGCCCATTCTCATGGTCGAGGCCGTGCCACAGGAACAGCAGGGCATCAGCCTCGGCATGCTCGGCGTCATGCAATCCATGGGCGTCGCCATCGGCTTGGCCATTGTCACCGCCTACCTCAACGCCAGTCCGATCACCGCGCAGGTGAGCGTCGCCGGTCAGCCCGCACAAGGATCCGTCATCCCGCAGGTCTTTGCCGACCACGGCTACGAAATGGGCTTCTGGTTCGCGGCGGGCGCCTCGGTGATCGCCCTGCTGATCGCCCTCGCCATGCGCCACGGCCGCACCCCCGCCACCGGCGGCACCGCCCACTGACACGACGCGGACAGCGGGCCGGGACCGACGGGTTCCGGCCCGTTTTCGTGCACAGTCAGTCGGTGAAGCCGTCCATCATGGACAACACGCGGAGCATGACCTCGTCGGCACCGCCGCCGATGCTGAGCAGGCGGCTGTCACGGAAGGCGCGCGAGGTCCAGGTTTCCTCCATATACCCCATGCCACCGTGGATCTGCAGGCACCAGTCCGCCACCTGGCGGCCGAGGCGGGCGGCTTCCAGTTTGCAGATCGTGGCCATGCGGGTGACATCGGTGCCCGCCATATAGGACTGGGCGGTGGTCTCGGTATAGACGCGCAGCATATCGACGCGGGCGGCGAGTTCGGCGTAGGTGTATTGCAGATACTGGTTCGCGGTCAGCGGGTGGCCGAACACTTTGCGCTGTCGGGCATAGTCGCGGGTGAGTTCCAGTTCGAGTGCGCAGGTGATGGGCACACTGTAGGAGGCGAACATTCGCTCCATCACGAATTGCGACATCTGCTGCTGGAAGCCGCGCCCGATCTCACCGATGGTGTTGCGCACGGGAACTCGGACATTGTCGAGGGTGAGCAGACCGGTATCGGAGGCGCGCATACCGAGCTTGTCGAGTTTGCGGTCGACCCGGAATCCAGGAGTTCTGGTGGGAATGATGATCTGGCTGATGCCGCGGTAGCCGCCCTCGTCGGAGGTGCGCACCAAGGTGCACAGCCAGTCGGCCTGAAGGGCGTTGGTAATGAACATCTTCGAGCCATTGATCACCCAGTCGTCACCGTCGCGACGGGCGTGCGTCCGGATCCCCGCCACATCCGAACCGGCCTCCGGTTCGGTGACCGCGACACCGCAGACCAGCTCGCCGCGCATGGCGGGCGCGAGAAACTCCTGTTTGAGTTCCGCACTGCCGTGCGCGTGCAATGACGGCGTCGCCATCGCGACGTGCACGCCGAGCGCCATCGGGAACGATCCGTGCGCGACCCGGCCGAGTTCCTGACACAGCACCACCGTGAACAGGTGGTCCGCACCCTGGCCACCGTAGGCCGGATCGTATTCCAGCCCGAGCATCCCGAGTTTCGCCATATCCGCGAAGATCTCGTGCAACGGCATCCACTCGGCGCGTTCCCACTCATCGACATGCGGATTGATCTTCTGCTCGACATACCGCCGTACCAGCGCACGGAATTCCTGATGCTCATCGCTGTAGATCACGTCGCCCTCCTCACCGAGGCCCCCACTCCGACGCTAGCCGAGCCCGCCGCCTAAGACGGCCGAATGATCACCGCCAGCGCGCGTGGCGCGGAAACAGTGCGCGCCCCGCCTCATGCGCCACCTCGACCAGGACACGCGCCAACCGGGCGGTATCCAGAGCCGTTCGCTCCCCGCCGATTTGGCCGGACAGCGACAGCGCCCCCACGGCGGCCCCCCGGCCCCGAATCGGCACCGCCACGCAGGCGATGCCGGTGATCGATTCCTCGTTGTCCAGGGCAACACCCTGCCGGTGCCGGATCCTGGTCAGCTCACGATGCAGTTCCGCCTTGTCGCAGATGGTGCGCGGCGTCAACTGCGGCAACCGGTCCCGGAAGGATGTCTCGACAATGCTCGGCTCCAGCGAGGCCAGCAGCGCCTTGCCGAGTGCAGTGGTGTGCGCGGGCATCCGTCCGCCCAGGCGGGTCGGGATGCTGGCGGTAACCCGGCCACCGGCCTTGTCCAGGTACAGCACCTCGCGCCCGTCGAGCACGCCGAGATGGCCGACCATGCCGGTCCGCTGACACAGATCGTGCAGCAGTGGACTCACCACATCGCGAATCTCGTTGTGGTCGGCGGCGAGTCCGCCCAGTTCGAGCGGACGCATGCCGAGTCGGTAACCGCCGGGCGCGTGCGCCAACCAGCGTAGCCGGATCATCTGGTCCAGAATCCGGTGCACGGTGGACCGGGGCAGGCCGGTGCGTTCGGCGAGCCCGAGTAGCGTCAGGGTCGGTGTCGAACCGTCGAAAGCGTCTAGGATCAGCGTCATCCGCTCGATCATGGATACCGGCGTCTGCGCGGGCCGGGTGGTCGGTCGACCCGAACCCGACAACAGCTGTTCGGACTGCGGGCCGGTCAGCACCTCGACCGTCATGGCGCACCTCCATTGTGTAGCGGATCTAGCTTAGAGTATTTCGATTAGGCATGTCCGTTTTCGGCACACCTGTTCGTGTCCCCCATCACAGTGCCGTCGCGCGGACAACCCGGAATCCCGAAAACTACGGAGATCGCTACGGATCTTCTCGGTAGCCGGAATCCGTTATTGACAGCCCACCGAGCGCGCCGCTTACCTTCATGGCGAAACGGAATATTTCTAGTCGAAACTAGGAGCGCCATGGCCGTCGTGCTGGACTTCAAGGCCGTCCTCGGCCGGTTCGCCACCGGAGTCACCGCGATCACCGCCCTGGACGGCGCCGAACCCATCGGGTTCGCCTGCCAGTCCTTCTCCGCACTGTCCCTCGATCCGCCCGCGGTGGCCCTGTTCCCGGCCAGGACCTCCACCACCTGGCCGCGCATCCGGACCGCCAGCAAGTTCTGCGTGAACGTGCTTGCCGCGGATCAGGAGGATGTGTGCAGACAGCTCGGTCGCAGCGGTGCCGATAAATTCGGCGGCCTCGATTGGCAGCCGTCCCCCAATGGCTCACCGCTACTGGCCGGATCGATCGCGTGGATCGATTGCGAACTCGGCGGCGAACTCGACGGCGGTGATCACACCATCGTCATCGGCAAGGTCACCGCGCTCGGGGCGGACCGTGAGGCCGATCCGCTGCTGTTCTACCGCTCCGGATTCGAGCGCCTTACCAGCGTTTGAGCTTGCTCCCGACCAGTGGGACGCCGCCTTTCGGCAACGGCGGACACCGCCGAACCATCGAAGCACAACGACACGGACGACGAACGTGGAGGACCAATGAGCCCGGCGAACACCGACGACCAGGTGCGCGTGATCGACACCGGCGCCCCGCCGACCCGATACGCCCGCGGCTGGCACTGCATCGGCCTTGCCGACAGCTTCCGCGACGGTAAACCGCACACCATCGAAATCTTCGGCACCGAACTGGTGGTGTTCGCGGGCGAGGACGGCACGCTGCATGTGCTCGACGCCTACTGCAGGCATATGGGTGGCAACCTCGGTGACGGCACCATCAAGGGCGACACCATCGCCTGCCCGTTCCACGACTGGCGCTGGAAGGGCAATGGCCGCTGCGCCGCGATCCCCTATGCCCGCCGGGTGCCCCCGCTGGCCCGCACCAAGTCCTGGGTCACGATGGAGCAGAACAAGCAGCTGTTCATCTGGAACGATCCGGAGGGCAATCCACCGCCCGCGGATGTCGCGATTCCCCGGATCGAGGGCGCGTTCAGCGACGAGTGGAGCGACTGGACCTGGAATCAGATCACCATCGAGGGTGCGAACTGTCGCGAGGTCATCGACAACGTCGTGGATATGGCGCATTTCTTCTATGTGCACTACGCCTTCCCGACCTACTTCAAGAACGTCTTCGAGGGGCACATCGCCAGTCAGTACATGACCTCGATAGGCCGCGAGGATATGCAGGGTGAACTGGCCAAGGAAGCGGGCGGCCAGAACACGCTGCATTCGGAGGCGCACTACTACGGCCCTTCCTACATGATCGATTACCTGGTCAACGAATCCAATGGGCAGACAGTCGAATCCGTGCTGATCAACTGCCACTACCCGGTCTCGCCCACCAAGTTCGTGCTGCAATACGGCGCGATCGTGAAGAAGCTGCCCGGGCTCTCGGCCGATGAGGCCGAGGCGATGGCGGTGCGCTTCGCCAATGGACTCGGCCGCGGTTTCGAACAGGATGTGGCGATCTGGGAGCGCAAGACCCGCATCGACAATCCGCTGCTGTGTGAGGAGGACGGACCGGTCTATCAGCTGCGGCGCTGGTACGAGCAGTTCTATACCGATATCGCCGAGGTGGAGCCGAAGATGACCGACCGTTTCGAATTCGAGGTCGACACCACCCGCGCGATCACCGCGTGGGAGGCCGAGGTCGCCGAGAATCTGGCCGCCCAACGCGCGGACGCTTGAACGGACCAGTGATGGATTGCGTCACCTGCCACGCCTGTCGAAACCAGGTGTCCGTGGTCAAATTCAGCCCCGCGCATACGAGTGTGCAGTGGAGTTCCGCCGCTCGCGCGCACTGTGCCGAGTTCGCCCGCGATGGCGGCGGGCCGGTGCGCGGCTGCGCGGCCTTGCGCGACAGTATCGAAAAGGCCGTCACCTCAGGCGAAGTCGGGTTGACCACGCGTGATAGGGATCTGCTGTGAGCATGGCGGAAACACTGCGGGTGGTTCGCGTGATCGCCGAAACCCACGACGCGGTATCGCTGGAACTGGTCGCCGAATCGGGTCGGCCACTGACCTATCGCCCCGGCCAGTTCCTGACACTGCGGATACCCAGTGCGCGAACCGGTTCGGTGGCCCGCTCGTACTCGCTGTCCAGCGCACCGCACGAGGACGGGCCGCTCAAGGTCACCGTCAAACGGACCGAGGGCGGCTACGGTTCGAACTGGCTGTGCGATAACGCCGTCGCGGGCATGACCATCGATAGTCTGGCGCCCGCAGGAGTCTTTACGCCCGACTCGCTCGACACCGATCTGCTGCTGCTCGCGGCGGGCAGCGGGATCACGCCGGTGCTGTCCATCCTGAAATCGGCACTGGCGCAGGGGTCCGGACGCTGCACCCTGATCTATGCCAACCGCGACGATGACTCGGCGATCTTCGCCGACGAACTGCGGTCGCTGACCGCCAACTACCCGGATCGCCTGGTCGTGCTGCATTGGCTCGAGTCCGTACAGGGCTTGCCGTCGGTGCGCACACTGACCACCCTGGTCGCGCCATGGTCGGACCGCGAGGTATTCGTCTGCGGCCCGGTGCCCTTCATGGACGCCGTGGTCGAGGCGTCCGTCAATCTCGGCATGGACCGCACCCGCGTGCATGTCGAGAAGTTCGTTTCGCTATCGGGCGACCCCTTCGCCGAGGTCGACGACGACACCGGCGACGCCGCGCTCGTCGAGGTCGAACTCGACGGCACTACCAACGAATTCCCCTGGCCACGTAATACAGTGCTGCTCGATCTACTGCTCGCCCGCGGCGTCGAAGCACCGTACTCCTGCCGTGAGGGCGCCTGTAGCGCGTGTGTCTGCCGGGTCGTCGACGGCGAAGTGAAGCTGCTGCGCAACGAAGTACTGGAACGCGAGGACCTGGCCGACGGCTATGTGCTGGCCTGCCAGGCGGTGCCGGTAACCGACACGGTCCGGATCACCTATGAATGAGGAGAACACCCCTATGGGCATTATCAGCTCGCTCGGCTATGTGAAGGTCGCGGTCGCCGATCCGGCGGCCTGGCGTACCTTCGCCTTCGATGTGGTCGGCTTCGCCGAGGGTACCGGTCCGGATCCGGACGCGATCTACCTGCGCATGGACGAGCACGTCGCGCGCCTGGTCCTGGTGCCGGGCGAGACCGACAAGGTGCTCGCCATCGGCTGGGAGGTGCGCGACCACCGCGCGCTCGCGGAGGCGCGAGAGGCGGTGGAGCAGGCCGGAATCGAAGTTGCCGCGCTCACCGTGGCCGAGGCGGATGCCCGCAGCGTGGAGGAGGCGATCACCTTCCGCGATCCCTCCGGCACCACCATCGAGATCTTCCACGGCCCGGTCCTCGACCACAGCCCCGTCGTCGGCAAACACGGAAACCGTTTCGTCACCGAGGGTCTCGGTCTCGGCCACGTGGTGCTGCCGGTGCCCGACCTCGACGGCGCGTTCCGTTTCTACACCGACGTCCTCGGTTTCCTGCCACGCGGCGCGTTCCGGCTGCCGACGCCGCCCGAGTACGGTCCGGTGCGCATCCGCTTCCTCGGTGTGAATCAGCGCCACCACAGCCTGGCGCTGATCCCCTCCGACGGTAAGGAGGGCTCGGGCCTGGTGCACATCATGGTCGAGGTCGACCGTCTCGATGATGTCGGCCGTGCCCTGGATCGGGTGAACAAGGCCGGATACCACCTGTCCTCCACGCTGGGCCGCCACACCAACGACAAGATGATCTCCTTCTACGTCCGTACGCCGGGCGGCTGGGATCTCGAATTCGGCACCGAGGGTGTGCTGGTGGACGAAACCACCTACACCGCAGAGGAAATGACGGCCGACAGCTATTGGGGTCACGACTGGGACCGCAGCTGAACCACCGCACGTAAGGACAATTGAATGAGCGACAACCAGTTCGGCCCGACCAGGTTCGGATTCTTCATCGCGCCCTACCATCCGCTCACCGGCAACCCGACCCTGCAACTCCAGCGCGACCTCGCACTGGTGGAGCTGGCCGACCGACTCGGCTTCGCCGAGGCCTGGGTCGGTGAACATCATTCGGCCGGACTGGAGATCATCGCCGCACCCGAGGTATTCCTCGCCGCCGCGGCCCAGCGGACCAGCCGCATCCGTCTGGGCACCGGTGTGAACTCCCTGCCCTACCACCAGCCGATGATGCTCGCCGACCGCATCTGCCTGCTGGATCACCTGACCATGGGCCGCACCATGATGGGCGTCGGCCCCGGTCAGCTGGCCACCGATGCCGCCATGATGGGCATCGATCCGGTTCGCCAGCGCGACATGATGCACGAATCCATGGACGTGCTGGTCCGCCTGCTGCGCGGTGAGACGGTGACCGCCGAAAGCGACTGGTATCACCTGAGCGAGGCCCGCCTGCAACTGCTGCCCTATCAGGTCGACGGTCTGGAAATGGCGGTGGCCTCGACGATTTCACCGTCCGGCGCGGTGCTGGCCGGACGGCACGGCGCCGGTCTGCTGTCCCTGGCGGCCTCCGATCCCAGCGGATACGATGCGCTGCTGCCGAATTGGCAGGTCTATGAGAAGACCATGGCCGAACACGGCCAGACCGTCGATCGCGCCAAATGGCGGCTGGTCGCGCCGATGCACATCGCCGAAACCCGCGAACAGGCGATGTGCGAAGCCGAATGGGGCGTCGGACATCTCGTCGACTACATCGAAAAACTCAGCGGCCGCAGCGCGCCGTGGAATACCTCGGCCCGCGCCGCCGTCGAACAGTGGACCGGTGCAGGGTTCCCGGCCTTCGGCCGCGCCACCATCGGTACCCCCGACGATGCCATCGCGACCATCGAGAAACTCGCCGAACAGTCCGGCGGCTTCGGCACCTTCCTGCTGCTCGGACTGAATATCGCGGACTGGGACGCCACCCAGCGTTCGGCCCGGCTCTTCGCCGAACGGGTGATCCCGCATTTCACCCGGGCCAACCGCAATCGCACCGCCTCGCTGGAGTGGGCGCATGCCAATAGCGAACGCATGATCGGCGGCCTGACCGCTGGCATTCAGAGTGCCTTCGAAAAGTACGGCCAGACCTTGGCTTCCGCACTGGGCACCGAGGAGGCCAACTAATGCGCGCGGTGGTGATGCGGGCCGGTGCGCTGGTCGTCGACGAGGTGCCGGAGCCCGTGCCCGGACCCGGCCAGGTCCTGGTCGAGACGATTTCCTGCGGTATCTGCGGATCCGATAAGCAGGCCCTGGACTACACGGACGAATTCCTGCAGGCCTCCCGCGACAGTGGCGTCCCCACTTTCCAATTCGATCCCGATCGCGATGTCGTCATGGGTCACGAAATCGCGGCACGAGTGGTCTCGGCCGGACCGGATACCCCGCATACCCAGGGACAGTTGGTGGTGGCCCTGCCATGGGCCATCGATCATGTGGGCCAGATCCACGGTGTCGGGTTCTCCAATGAATTCCCGGGCGGCTACGGCGAACGCATGGTGTTGCAGGCCATGGCGTTGGAGCCGATTCCGGATTCGGTCGCACCGCACGTCGCGGCGCTTACCGAACCGCTCGCCGTCGGCTTCGGCAATGTCGCGCGCACTGGGATCGGGCCCGGCGGCTCCGGCATCGTGATCGGTTGCGGCCCGGTGGGTTTGGGTGCGGTCGCCGCGCTGGCCGAGCGCGGGATCGCCCCGATTGTCGCCTCCGATCCGTCGAAGCTGCGGCGCGATACCGCATTGCGGCTCGGCGCGCACCGCGTTGTCGACCCCGCTGCCGCAGATCCGATCGAGGTATGGCGGGAGGCCGCCGCCCCCGGCCAGCTCCTGCACGTCTGGGTCTGTGCCGCGGTCCCCGGCATGATCAACGAGCTGATGTACAAGGTCCCGCGCCTGACGACGATTCTCCAGGTCGGCGCGGTGATGACCGACGATGTCATCCGCCCGATCGTCGGCATCTACAAGGACATCTCGCTGCAGATGTGCATGGTCTACCCGCATGAGGAGTACGCGAAGACCCTGCACCGCATTGCCGACGGCACCATCGATGCCGCCTCGCTCATTACCGATCAGGTCGGGCTGAGCGGCGTCGCTGGTGCCATCGACGCACTGCGCAATCCGGACGATCACATTCAGATCCTGGTGCGACCGGATCTCTGACCGCCCCGGGGCCGTATCGTCGAGGACGGCAGTCGAGGGCGACGAAGGGGCTGGTCATGGCATTGCGTACCGATCTCACCGAGATGTTCGGCATCGAGCACCCGGTCATGCTGGCCCCGATGGGCGGGGTGGCGGGCGGCGAGCTGGCCGCCGCGGTTTCCGAGGGCGGCGGATTCGGCCTGATCGGCGCCGGTGGCGGCGATCAGGACCTGCTCGATCGGGAATGCGGGGTGCTCACGGCCCACACCGAAAAGCCCTGGGGCGTCGGGTTATTGAGCTGGGCAACCGATCTCGATGCCGTACTGCGAGTAGTGGAGCGCCGCCCGGCGGCGATCATGTTGTCCTTCGGCGATCCCACACCGTACGCGGATGCCGTACTGGCGGCCGATATTCGCCTGCTCGTCCAGGTGACCACCACGGATGAGGCCGCCCGCGCCCTCGACGCGGGCGCGCATGTCCTGGTCGCACAGGGCGGCGAGGCGGGCGGACACGGCGGCGCGCGCGGCACGCTGCCGTTCGTACCAGCGGTCGTGGATCTGGCGGGGACGGTGCCGGTACTCGCCGCGGGCGGCATAGCCGACGGTCGCGGGCTGGCCGC
Organism: Nocardia sp. NPDC004604; assembly: GCF_040609795.1. Classification (NCBI taxonomy): domain Bacteria; kingdom Bacillati; phylum Actinomycetota; class Actinomycetes; order Mycobacteriales; family Nocardiaceae; genus Nocardia; species Nocardia sp. NPDC004604. The sequence goes on along the minus strand of NZ_JBEXLC010000035.1, from coordinate 48,297 downwards.
CGCACTCGTGCTGGGTGCGGCCGGTGCGCTGATCGGGACGCGCTTCGAGGCCACAAACGAAGCCCTGATATCCGCCGAACAGGCAAAGGCCATCGTCGAGGCCGATGCGGGTGACACCGAACGCAACCGGATCATCGATATCGCGCGCGAATCCCCGTGGCCCGCCGAATACACCGCCCGCACGCTGCGCAATAGCTTCCTCGACGAGTGGCACGGCCGCGAAGCCGAACTCGCGGCCGATTCGGTTGCGCGACAACGGTATCGAGACGCGGCCGAGCGGGGCGATCTGGACTGTCTGCCGACCTGGGCGGGCGAGGCGGTCGGCCTGATCGACGGCCTGGAGTCGGCCGCCGATCTGGTGGGCCGGATCAGCGGCGACGCCGAGCAGGTGATTCGGCGTGCCGCAGGGCGCTGCGGTTAGTCGGCTCATCCTCGGTCATCGCGTGTAGCCATTCGCGGGTGTAGCGCTCGGCCAGCAACGGCAGGAAGTTGTCGATGGTGGCGTGGTCCGCGACGTGGTCATAGGCGGAGCGCAAGCACTGGTCGACGGTTTCGTCGGGGACCCCGTCGAATTCGCGCTCCAATCGCCGCGCGGCGGTACGCAGTGCCAGCTGCTGATCAATGGACGGCTCATGGTGTTCGTGCGGGGTGCGACCTTCGGTCATGGCGGACTCCTGGCCAAGATGAACTTGCAATGCGGTGGGCGCAGCGGGGCGCGCCGACTACTGCGTCCACCAACCGGATACCCGCTGTGGCCGCGCGAACACCCGCAATTGCGGGGCGGATCCGGTGCTGTTCCCGGCGCGGATTCCGCGCTACCGTTTTGGCATATATCAATAGCCTCGCGGAGGTGGTCGGAATGCTCGGCAAGAATCCGACGTGGGTGGCACCGGAGGCGTGCACGTTGCCCACCGAACAACAGCCATTGCGCGTAGGTGAGTTCGCGCTCCTGTTCGCCACGGCACTGCGCAAGATCGAGCGCCCGGCGCCGACCCTGCTCCGACTCGAACTCGACGCCGCGGCCACGGCGAGCGCGCAAGATCTCGCGGCCCGCGAATCGAGCTGCTGCGCCTTCTTCAGCTTCGCGTTCACCCCCGCCGAGCCGGGCGCGATATTCATGGATATCCAGGTGCCATCCGCCCACATCGCGGTCCTGGACGGCCTCGCCGCACAGGCCGTGGCCGCACAGCCGACGGCTCCGTCGGATGGCTAGAACAAGTTCTTGTTTTGCCGCTTCGTCAGTGCCAAGCTGAACGGATGGATCTCGACGCCATCGAAGCCGTCCGCCAGCTCAAGTACCGCTACTTCCGAACACTGGATCTCAAACAATGGGACGACTTCGCGGACACCCTCGCGGTCGACGTCGCCGGTCGCTACGGCACCCATGCCATGGGCGCACCGCTGTCCCTGGACGGCCGTGACGCCGTCACCGCGTTCATGCGCGAGAACCTCGGGCCCGCCATCGTCACGACCCATATCGCCAACCATCCGGAGATCACCGTGGACGGCGATACCGCAACGGGCTCTTGGGCTTTCGAGGACACCGTGATCGCCACCGAATACGGCGTACTGATCCGCGGCGCGGGCTACTACACCGACAGCTACCGCCGCGACAGCGACGGCCGCTGGCGCATCACCGCGACGAGCTATCAGCGGATCTACGAGTCGATGCAATCCCTCGCCGACACCCCCAGCTACCAACTCCTGTCCAACATGTGGGCGGCCGGGACCCCGAAATAGGACAGCCGATAAGGTGGATCCGTTATGGCCACCATCCGGCATGAAATTTCGATCGACGTCCACCCGAAGCACGTATGGGCGGCCCTGCGCGATATCGGCGCCGTGCACGAACGCCTGCTGCCCGAATATGTCGTCGATACCCGAATCGATGGCGACGTCAGATTTTTGACCATGCCCGGCGGCAATGTGATCCGCGAACTGATCGTCACCATCGATGACGAGGCACGCAGGCTGGCCTACTCGGCCGTCGAGGGCTTCCAATTGCCACTCACCCACCACCACGCCTCCTTCCAGGTACTCGATGCCGACAACGGTCGCAGCACCCTGGTTTGGGTCACCGACGTACTACCCCACGATGCCGCCGACCAGGTGCGCCCGCGAGTCGAACGCGGCGCCCAGGTAATCAAGACAACCATCGAACAACACCATCCAGCCTGAGACCACCCACCCACCCCACCTACCGCGCGCCCCACCAAAAAACGACCGTCATGAGCCGAGAATGCGCTGGTGCAGGTGCGTTCTCGACGTTTGCCTGCGTGAGCGCATGGTGATCGCCTGTCCGAGGGCTACCCAGCATGCTGGGTGAGGATTGGATTTGGGTCCACTATTTTGCGGGTGGCACTCGACTCGGGCGGGTCGTGCGCGGAGTGTGTCAGGTATGTCTTCGCTTGCGCCCGATGAGTTCACGACCGAGACCGCCTATCTGAATACCGCTTCGCACGGTTTGCCGTCTGCGCGCTCATTGGCGGCGGTGCAGGAGATCAACGCGTTCTGGGCGGCGGGTCGTGGTGCACCGGCGACGCGGGATGATCTGGTACCCGAATTGCGGGCCGGGTTCGCGCGATTGCTGGCGGGCGCTTCGGTCGACGATATCGCGCTCGGCGCAACCGTGGCCGGGCTGATCGCGCCGGTGGTCGCCGCATTGCCGCCGGGAGCGGAAGTATTGCTCGCCGAAGGCGAATTCTCTTCCGTCTCCATGCCTTTCGTGCATCGCGGCGATCTCGCCGTGCGGTTCGTGCCATTGGAGCGCCTTGCCGAAGAGGTGCGGCCCGAAACGGCATTGGTCGCGGTCAGCGTCGTGCAGTCCAAGGACGGCCGGACCACGGATATGCCACTGTTACGCGCGGCCACCCGGGCGCACAATGCCCGACTGCTGGCCGATGCCACCCAGGCCGCCGGATGGTTGCCGCTGCGTTTCGACGATGCCGACTATTGGGTGTGTGCGACATTCAAGTGGCTGATCGGCGCGCGCAGCGTCACATTCTTCGCCGCCGCACCGGAAGCCGCCGCCGAGTTGCGCCCGATCAGCCCCGGCTGGTACGCGGCGGCCGACCGCTGGGCCGAACTCTACGACCCGATCGCACTATCGAGCACCGCCCAGCGATTCGACTCCACTCCGGACTGGCTCGGCGTCATTGCAGCGCTGGCAGGTCTGTCGTTGCTCGAGGAGCTGACCATCGACAAGATCGGCGCCCACAACCGCGAACTCGCCACCCGGTTCCGAACCGGGTTGGCAGAGTTGGGTTTCCAGTCGGTACCCGCCGATTCAGCGATCATCTCGGTGCCCGGCGCGGGCGATGCGGCAGCCCGCCTGGAAGCGGCGGGCATCATCACATCCGCCCGCGGTGGCGGCCTGCGCTTCTCCTTCCACCTCTACAACAGCACCGACGATGTGGACCGAGCACTGACCGCCCTCGCCGAGCGCTGACAACCGCACCTGCTGGTCGACCGGCCGTTTCCTGGCGCACGAGTTCCGGACTCACGATGATCGGCGGATGCTGTTCATAGAAGAGCACTGCTGACCGCGTGCGCGGCCGGGCGGGGAAACCCTCCCGGCCGCGCCTGCACCCGATCCCCGCGCGACCATCACATCCAGGCCATCGAGCACCCGCTTGCGGGTCTCCGCAGCTCCGGAACCCCCGACCAGTCGGCCGCTACTTCACCTGCCCGGGATCACGGCTGGCCGCTGGCCCACGCCTGTACGGCGTCGAGGAACTCCGGGCCGCCCACGACATATCCGCCGACGGTTCCACCGATCAGCGCGCCCACGGGAATGCTGATCCCCCATATCAGGGGAAAAAGCGCCCCGAGGATGCCGCCCACGATGGCACCGCCGACGACGCCGGGCAGGTTCTTGTTGATCTGCTCCTTGAGTCGGTCGTAGGAGCTGATGTCCTGCAGTTGCGCAATATCTTCTGCCGTCGGGGTCGGTGTCAGCGTCAGGGTGCGGCCGTCCGCACCGATGTGCTGCGCAATCGCGATCGAACGCCCGTCGACGGCGTACCACTGCGGCACTTCGGTCACCGCCGCTCCGTCGCCGGACTCGAGCACCACCGCACCGTTCTGCGCGATCTCGAACTCGCCATTCTCGACGGAGGCGATAATGACCCTGTCCACTGGCGAAACGGTGATCTGGTAGTTGATTCCGTGATCCACACCGGAAGTCGTGCCCCCCGCAGTCACCGCAGTCGGCTGCTCCGTTACGGCCAGCTCTGCATGGGCGGTTGCCGCAGTGACACCCACGGCCGAGATGGCCACGAAAACGGCAGCAGTGATTTTCTCGAACTTCATCCTTCGAATCCCTCCACTCAACTGCCCCTGATGGGCGGACCGAGTCAGACCTTAAGCGGTGTCGAATTCAATGGCGTGCAGCACGCCACACGCAGTTCGAAGTCACTGCATTCCGGTTTTCCATATCTCCGGTGCAGCCCTTGCGGGTGCCGCAGCGAGCGGAAGGTCGCCGGGAAGATCCTGCGTGTCAGCGCTCTCGCTCCAGCTGGGCGAGCCGGGTGAGGGCGGGCAGCGCGGCGGCGAGTGCCCGTCGGTGTGCGGGGCTCAACTCGGAGACCATCGGAACCAGGTACCGGACCCGGTCGTCGCGGCGGGCTTGCCGCACCTGCCGGCCTGCCTCGGTGAGGTGCACGATCACGGCCCGTCCATCACCAGGGTCACGGCGGCGCAGCACCAGCCCGTCGCGCTCCAAGCGCGTGATGAGTTGCGTGATGCCAGGCTGGGTCATCTGCTCGGTCTCGGTCAGATCGGTCAGCCGCACCGGGCCCCGGTGAGCCAGGGTGTCGAGCACCGACAAGGTGGTGAACGGCAGCTTCTCCCGTACCGGGATGCGGATGTAGACGCGGTTGAAGTCCTCGATTGCCGCGGCGAAGGCGTCCACGTCGAAATCGTCTATGTCGTCCACACGAGCAACTATATCCGGGAATTATAAAAGTTGCTTAAATAAGCTCCTTATGTAAAGTCGACACCAAACGGCGCAGGAGGCCAGATGAGCGACAGAACCCACGATGCCCGACCGTTCCCCTTGACGCCGACGAAGATTCACGTCCCCGACAGCGTGCTCACCGACCTGCGGCAGCGCCTGGATCTGACCCGCCTGCCCGATGATGTCGGCAATGAAGACTGGTATTACGGCGTGCCGCGCAGCTATCTCCAGGAGCTCGTGGACTACTGGCGCAGCGGATACGACTGGCGCGCAGCCGAAGCCGAGATCAACACCTACCAGCATTTCAAGGTCGAAATCGACCGTATACCAGTGCATTTCATGCGCAGGCCCGGCGTCGGGCCGAATCCGACGCCGCTGATTCTGACACATGGCTGGCCCTGGACGTTCTGGCACTGGTCCAAGGTCGTCGACTTGCTGGCGGATCCGGGGGCGCACGGCGGTGATCCGGCCGAGGCGTTCGACGTGATAGTGCCCTCGTTTCCCGGGTTCGGGTTCTCCAGCCCGCTGGCGAACCGCCCGGATGTGAACTTTTGGAAGGTCGCCGACCTCTGGCACACGCTCATGACCGATGTTCTGGGCTACCAGAAATACGGTGCCGCCGGCTGCGACGTGGGCGCACTGGTCACCGCGCAGCTCGGCCACAAGTACGCCGACGAGTTGTATGCCATCCACATCGGATCCGGACTGAAACTCACTCTGTTCAACGGCGATCGTGCCTGGGATTTCAGCGGCGGCCTGCCGATTCCCGACGGCCTGCCCGCGGAGGTACGCGCACGAATCGTGGAGCTGGACAAGCGTTTCGCCGTCCACCTGGCCGCACACCTGCTCGCCCCCAGCACCCTCGCCCACGCCCTGTCCGATTCCCCGGCGGGCATGCTGGCCTGGATCCTGGAACGTTGGTTCAAATGGAGCGACAACGGCGGCGACATCGAAACCGTGTTCAGCAGAGACGATCTCCTCACGCACGCCACGATCTACTGGGCCACCAACACCATCGGCACCTCGATACGCCTCTACGCCAACCACAACCGCTATCCCTGGACGCCTTCGCACGACCGTCTCCCGGTCGTGCAGGCCCCCACCGGCATCACCTTCGTGGGCTACGAGAACCCACCCGGCATCAGCACCGCCCAACGCGTCGAACACTTTCGCGCCAGCGACCGCGCCCAGTGGTACAACCACGTCAACCTCACCGTCCACGACCACGGCGGCCACTTCATTCCCTGGGAGATCCCCGACCAATGGACCGGCGACCTACGCCGCACCTTCCGGGGACGGCGCTGACACGTCTAACAGACGGTACGTAGTGCTCGGCAGTCAGGCGCGCTACGGGCATGTTCAGCTACTGAGCTGGTGCGTGTTTCGAAGTGAAGTGAGGGGTGACACCGTTGCGATGCCACCCCTCGGTGTGTTCGGTGGAAGTTGTTGCCCGCGTTGGTGTGTGGGTGAGGTCTCCGGGTAGGCGGGCCGCGGGCCCGCCCTCACCACTTCGAGACAGAACCCAGTAGGGGCACGCGGGACCGGCGCGCTATCCGCGTTCGGTCAGGGATGCGATCAGCGGGAACTTGGCGTTGAGGGTGATCGCCGCAGCCGGAGTGGGGTTCGGGTTCTCGATGGTCAACTCGAACCGCCGCATGATGGTCGACAACGCGAGTTGCATTTCCATCATCGCGAACGCGTTGCCGATGCAGAGGTGTCCACCCGCACCGAAGGGCAGGTAGATGTTCCGGTCACGAGCGGCGACCGCGTCGGCTGCGAAGCGGTCCGGGTCGAAGGTATCCGGCTGATCCCAAACCTCGGGATTGCGGTGTGCGTGATAGTAACTGAACATCACCGGAGTGCCTGCCGGGATGAGGTGGCCCCCGATCTCATCGTCCTCGCGGGTGCGGCGTTGTCCCATCCACGCCGGTGGCATCAGCCGCAGCGCCTCCTCTATCACCTGCTTGTTGTAGGCCAACGCGGGCAGATCGGTCATGGTGGCGTGATCGCCGGGCAGCGCGGCGTCGACCTCGTCACGCAGCCGCTCACGCACCTCCGGATGCAGTTGCAGGAGCAGAATGGCCGATGTCAGAGCCGAGGAGCTGGTTTCGTGACCGGCGAAGAGCATGGTGACGACCTCGTCGCGCAACTCTTTGTCAGTGAAGTTCTTGCCGGTCTCGGCATCGGTGGCGCTCATGAGCATGGCCAGCAATCCGCCGTTGTCGTTGTCGCGGAGCTGGTCGATCACCGAGTAGACGATGGCATCCATCTCGCCGAGCGCCCCCCAGAAGCGGCGGTGGCTCGGAGTTGGAAACTGCAAGGGGATCAACGGCATTCGGATGAACTTTCCCAGTTCGTCGTTCACCCGCTGGGTCGCGTTGGAGAAACCGGTCACCTCTGGTCCCTGCGGATCCATCCCGAACAGAGCCCGCACCACGATCCGCAAAGTGAGATGGCTCATCTGCTGGCCGATATCGATCGTTCGGCCGGCTCGGGCGTGTTCGGCCCATTCGTCGCACATGGCGTCGATCTCGGCCACCATGATCTCGGTGAGCGCGTTGATCTTCTTGTGGTGAAAGGCGGGTTGCACGAGGCGCCGGTTATGTCGCCACTTGTCGTGGTCGGCGATGGTCGCCAGCCCGCGGCCCGCGAACAGCTCCAGGATGTCGTACATCTCGGTCTCACGGGTGAAGTTCACCGTGCGTTCCTGCAAGATGTACTTGATGTGGTGGGGATGCGTAACGCCGACCATGACCCCGTTGATCAGCTGGAACCGAAACACGTCACCGTGCTGGGACCTAGCGTCGGAGAGGAACGTAATCGGGTCGGTGAGATAGCGTTTGGTGTTGCGGAGGCGGCCAGAGACCATCGGGGGCAACGCATGGACAGTGATGGAGAGAGACGTCACCGCACCAAGTAAAGCCGAGCGCGCAGAACTTGCCATGGTTGGCAAATGCGCCCGAAAACGACTGTTTACGGTTCGGTCGATACCTTCCGTGACCTGCTGTCGAGAGTCCGTGCGGTTGGTTTCCCTCCGCCCCGGGCCAGCACTACCTTATCAACCGCGTCAACGCCCGAGCCTGACGTGGTTGCCGCCAGCAGCGCCGAAACAGCTTGACATGCAACGGATTCGAAGAGAATCTGCTGACCCGGGGTTTATGTTGGTTCGCGCCCTATCGGGCCCTATCCAGGATGTGGAGCATCGGGTTACCCGGGTGGGCGGGTTGCGGGGGCGGTGATCAGGGGCAGGTCCAGCGCGGTGAGGATGCCCGCTGGGGCTTGGACGACCGCCGGGACCGCGTTGACGATGCGCATGGCTGTGGCCAGTAGCGTCGCGTGGTTGTGGTCGCCATTGCGGCTGGAGGTGACCAGGTCCATGGCATAGCTGGGTTCGCCGGTGATCTCGACACGGTAGGAGCCCTCGGGGTGGGCGGGTTGCGGCCAGTCCGGGCACAGGTCGGGGCGCAGGCGCGTGACGTGTTCGAGCACCGTCACGACCTGGTCCCCGACCATGCCGCGCACCTCGAAACGCAGTGCGGCCGCGGTCCCTTCGGCGATATGGCCGGTGGCGATATCGAAGGAATCCGGTGCGGGAATGCGTTCGTAGGTCTGGGTGACGGCGTCGAGAGTGACGCCGATGCCCGCCGCCAATTGACGCACGGTGCCGCCCCAGGCCAGCGATAGCACCCCCGGCTGCAACAACATCGGGATCTCGTCGAGCGGTTTGCCGAAACCCATGATGTCGAACATGACCTCACGGTTGTCGTAGCTGGCGTAGTCGACGATCTCCAGACACCGCAGCTGGTCGATGCGCAGACAGGTGCCCGCGAGCGCCAGCGGCAGTAGATCATTGGCGAAGCCCGGATCGATACCGTTGACCCACAGCGACGAATTCCCTTGTGCTGCAGCCTCTTGGATCGGCTTCAGCAGCTCATCCGGCAGCACACCGTAGGGGTACTGGAAGAACACCGGAGCGCACGCGACCACATTGATTCCGGCACTGAGCAGCCTGCGCAGATCTTCGACCGCCTCGAGCAGACGGTTATCGGTCATCGAGCAATACACGACGCAATCGGGTTTCGACGCCAGTATCGCCTCGGTATCGGTCGTCGCGGTGACGCCGACCGGATGATCCAGTCCGGCAATGGTTCCCGCGTCCAGCCCGTCCTTCTTCGGACCCGAAACCCATACCCCGGCCAATTCCAGATCCGGATTCGCGATCACACCGGCCAGTGCGTGCGCGCCGACATTGCCAGTGCCCCATTGGACTACGCGGTAGGTCATGACAGATCCGGAAGTGGCAGGTCGAGATTGGGCGCGATCAGACCGCCATCGGGCTCGAGCACCTTACCGGTGACGTACTTTCCGGCTGGCGACACCAAATACAGTGCGGCGGCGGCGATATCCTCGGGTTCACCGATGCGGTGCAGTGGCGTCTTCGCCTCCAGCTCCGTACGCATCGCATCGTTGCCCGCCACGATCTCCAACGCGGAGGTCAGAATCGAGCCCGGTGCGATGGCATTCACCCGGATGCGCGGATTCAGATCCATTGCCGCCAGCCGCGTGTAGTGCGCCAGCGCCGCTTTCGCCGTCCCGTACGCCGCAAAAGCACGCCCAGGCAGTCGCCCCATGGTCGAGGTGATATTGAGAATCGAACCGCCACCGGCGGTTTCGAGAATCTTGGGCACCGCCGCACGCACCAGCGCGTGCGCATTGGTCACATTGAAGTTGAACGCCTGCACCAGCGCGTCCGGCGTTGTGTCGAGCAATGGGCACGGCAGCGCGCCGCCGACATTGTTGACCACGATATCGAGGCGTCCGAAGCGTTCGACGGCCGCGGCGGCCAGCCCGGCGGTCGCCTCGATATCACTCAGGTCCGCGGGCACCACATGGGCCTGACGGCCCGCGGCCGTCACCTGCTCGGCGACCTCGTCCAACTGGCTCTTGGTGCGGGAGGCGATGACGACATCCGCGCCCGCCTCCGCGAAGGCCACCGCAATCGCCGCGCCGAGGCCGCGCCCCGCGCCGGTGACGACGGCGACCTGTCCGTCGATTCGGAATCTGTCCAGAATCATGCGCACTCCACAACTGTCGAATATTCGACACTGCTTGTCGTAATATTCGTCATCGTAGAACCGCTCCACCGAACCGCACAAGAGGTTGTCCATGTCCGACCGGTCCCCGTCCCCGCCGACCCGCCGCGTCATCGATATCGTGTCGCTGCTCGCCGCGACCCCGGAGCCGATCAGCGTCGCGGGCATCGCGGACCGCCTCGATATCGCCCGCGCCACCGCGACCGCGATTCTCGCCGAACTGGATTCGGCGGGCTGGGTGCGGCGCGATCCGAACCGCGGCTACGGCCTCGGCCCGGCGCTGGCGAATCTGCACGGCCCCGCGCTGCCGCGCGCGCTCGGCGATATCCTCACCGAACTCACCGTCCGCACCGGCTACGGCGCGACCCTCAGCCGGATCGAGCCCGAGCACCTCACGGTCCTCGATGTGCGCCACGGGCCCGAACGCGTCGTCCCCGGCATCCCGGTCGGCCATCGCATCCCGCTGCAATTTCCGGCCGGGGCCAGCGTGATGCCGTGGCGTTCGGCCACCGAACAGAACACCTGGCTGGCCACCGCGCCCGACGCGGACCGCCGCATCGCGAGCGGCCTGCTCACCCTCGTTCGCGATCGCGGCGTTGCCCTGTTCCGCCCGCGCACCGACGATGCGGGCACGGTCGAACTCCTCGCCGACCTCCTCGGTGCCATGGGCACCGAACTCGTGCAGCCGCACCTGCGGACCCGGGCCCTGCGCCGCCTCGCATTTCTCACCTCGCGATCGTTCACCAGGGCCGAACTCGACTCCGAGGCCGTACTGCCGCTGAGCTATCTCGCCGCACCGGTTTTCGATGCCGCGGGCGTCGCGGCCTACGAGGTCCAGTTGGGGCCGCTGCGCGCATCGACGACCAAACCCGAACGCGAGGAATTCATCGCCGCCACCGTCGATACGGCCCGCGCACTGACGGGAGCGCTGGTGTCCTGAGCACGGTCACTTTGTCAGCGCATGTGCCGCCCCACGGTGCAATGTCACCGGCGCAGTGATCGTCGCGGTATCGCGTCTGATCCCTTTCGCGGCCGAATTTGCCTGTTCCAGTTGGGGTTTGCGATCGAAGAGGGTCCTGGTGAGCACACAGGCCAGATTCGCGTCGAGATCGTCACGGACCAGCAGCAGATTCGGCACGACAATGGTCTTCACATCGGCGGTCAGCCCGTAGACGGTGGCCGGAATTGTGCCCTCCTCGTAGACCGGATTCACCGCGTGCATGCTGCCGGAGATATCGGCGATATCGAGGAAGCGCACCTTGCCCTTGGTGGAGGTGAGCAGGTCGGTAATGCCCGGGGTGGGCAGGCCGCCGGAGAAGAACATGGCGTCGATGGAGCCGTCCTTCATACCGTCCACCGTTTTGGTGAGATCCAGACGCTGGGGCGAAATATCGGTGTCCGGATTCAGCCCGGCCGCCTGCAGTACGCGCTGGGCGATCACCTCGGTACCGGACTTCGGCGAGCCGGTGGAGACCCGTTTGCCGCGCAGATCGGCGACCGATTCGATCTCGGCGCCGGTGCGCACGATCACCTGGGTGTAATTCGGATAGAGCCGCGAAAGTGCCTGCACCGGTTGCTTTTTGCCGTCGAAGCTGGCATTGCCCATGATCGCGTCGGCGGCGGTATCGGCGAGCGCGAACGCGACCTGATAGGTGCCGGCCACCAACTGCTGAATGTTCTGCACCGACGCACCGGTTTCGGCGGCGGTCGCCTTCACCTTGCCGCCGGTGGCCTGCGAGACCTGTTCGGCGTATGCGTTGCCGAGCGCGAAGTACACGCCGGTGGAATTGCCCGTCGCGATGCCGACACGGGTGTCGTCCTTCACCTCACAGGTGACCGCGCCACCGGTATCGGACTGCGGCGTGTCTCGGCGTCCCCCGCATCCGGCCAGCAATCCGGCCGACAGCACGGCAACGGCGAATCCTATGGCAACTCTTCTCAAGTCGTCCTCCTTCTGGAGAGCAGAGTGACCCCGACGGCCGCGGTCAGCGCGACCAGACCGACGACGAGTGCGCCGGGCTCCAGGTACAACAGGGCCAGACCGGCCACCGCGGCGAGCAGCCGGGCCGCGATCCCGGCCGGGCCGATGCCGAGCATCCAGCCGCCGGTCGCCACGGCCAGCGCCGCCACGCCGATACCGGCCACGATCGTCGTCCACAGCACACCGAGCACCGGCCCGTGCCCGAGCAGATATGCACCGGGTCCGCTGAGTACGAAGACGATCGGCACCAGGAAGGCGGGCAGCGCGTACTTCAGCGCCTGCCACATCGTCGGCACCGCACGCGCCCCGGTGATCGCCGCCGCGCCCACCGCCGCCAGCGCGGTCGGGGGCGTCACCTCGGACAGCACCGAGTAGTAGAAGACGAACATGGCCGCTGCGGGCGCGGACACATCCAGCGCGAGCAGTGCCGGACCGATGATCGCCCAGCCGATAATGAACGACGCGGTCACCGGCACCGCGAGCCCGAGCAGCGCGAGTGCGATCGCGGCGAGCACCACCGTGCACGCCAGCACCACGGTGTGGTTGTCCGACACCGCCTTTCCCGCACTCACCAGCACCGAGGCCAACTGCGCGCCGAGCCCGGTCTTGGTGGCGATCGCGGTGATCACCCCCGCCGATGTGCACACCGCGACGACCGGCAGCGCCGAACGCACACCGCTGCCGAGCATGTGGAAGATCCGGCGCGGTGAGCGCGCCCGGGCCCGGATGCGCGAGTCGAGGAAGGCCAGCACGAATGCCAGTGCGGTGGCGTATATGACGGCCTTGGCGGCGCTTACGCCGATCAGCAGCAGCACCACGATCGCGATCAAAGACAGGAAGTGGTAACCGAATCGGGCCAGCAGCCGCCATACCGAGCCGACGCCGATCTCGACCTGCGCGGTGCCGAGCCGACGCGCATCGATCTCGACCGCGAGCAGAATCCCCAGGTAGTACAGCAGCGTTGGGATCATCGCCCAGCCCAGCACCGTGACATAGGAGACGTCGAGGTATTCGGCGACGATGAACGCGGCGACGCCCAGGGTCGGCGGTGACAGGATCGCGCCGACACCCGCCGCGGCGAGTACCCCCGCCGCCTGTTCCGGCGGATATCCGGCGCGGCGCAGGATCGGCCAGGTGACCGCGCCGACCGTCACCGCGGTCGCGGTGCCCGATCCGGAGACGGTGCCGAGCAGGAATCCCGAGGCGACCGTGGTGCGTCCGGCGGCACCGCGCGAGCGCCGGAATGCCGCAACCGACAGATCGACGAAGAACTGTGCCGCGCCCGAGAATTCGAGTACCGCACCGTAGAGGGTGAACAGCACGATATAGCTGGCCGCGACATCCAGTGGTGTGCCGTAGAACCCGCTGCCCGAGTTGTACAGCGCATCGACGATCTGCCCGAAGTCGAGTCCGGCGTGCGCGACGGTCCACTGCTGCGGCAGGTAGCCGCCGTAATAGCCATACGCGATGAAAACCAGGCATACCGCGGGCAACACCCACCCTGTGGTGCGCCGACAAGCCTCCAACACCAACACCAACACCACCGTGCCCATGGCGATATCGACCGGATCGAACAACCCTTGCCGATCCAGGAACGCGTTATAACCGCCGCCACCGGACCCGATCCCCATCGGCAGCACCGGATACAGGCATACCACCAGCGCGACCAGGGCCAGCAGCCAATCGATCGGCCCCGGACCCGCCCCGCGCTCGAGCCAGCGCAGCCCGGACCGATAGGCCAGGAACACCACCGGCAGCGTTCCGGCCAGGAAGATCACCAGGTAGTACTGGCTGCCCTGTGCCAGGGGCCGGAACACCTGCCACAGCACCAGCAGCGCGACCGCGAAGGCGGCCGTCGCTACGACCCACTCGGCCCGTCCGCGCAGTACCCGGGCGGGCTTCTCTTCGTCGTCGACCTCGAGCTTCTCCGGCACCCAACTACGAGCGGACAACTCAGCGTGCAAATCCGCCCCCGGCGAATCCGACATGGCGCGACCATTTGACTTCCTCCCGTGGCCGGAGCTGCGGGATTCCAGACCGCTCACGAATTGGCAAGCAGCCGAACAGTAGTTCCTCACGGTTTCCTGTTGGTTCCTGCTTCACTGACCCGCCCAGCGGCTGGAGGTCTCCACAGGCTGTGACCGCAAGCCCTGCGGCCAGGATGTTCTTCGCCGCGTTTACGTCCGCATGCTCGATATATCCACAGCTGGTACAGCGGAATACCGCTTGGCTCTCACGGGATTCCGAGTCCACGAATCCGCAGACCGAACAACGCTGCGATGTGTATTGCGGCGGCACTTTCACGATCAGGCAACCTGTACGTCGGGCTACGTTGCGCAAGGCCAGCTCGAACTTGTGCCAACCCTTGTCCAAGATGGCCCGATTCAGCCCAGCCTTCTGCCGAACGTTCGTGCCGGGTTGCTCGACCGTTCCTCTTGCCGACCGGATCATGTTGCGAATCGGCAGATCTTCTATGACGACCACGCTGTTTCCAACAGCGAGCCTATTCGCTGTGTAGGCACAAAAATCGGCTCGACGTTGGCGTTGGCGACGCCGGACCGACCTCATCGCAACGAGGGTTTTGTGCCGATTCGCCGAACCATTCACTTGCCGCGCCAGTCTGCGTTGCAGACGGCGATACCTTCGCCGTTCGCCAGGAGTATCGAATTTTCGGTTGTACATCGTGCCGTCCGAGACTGCGACAGCCACCTTCACACCACGGTCCACACCAGCCGCTGTACGGCTGTCGGGTTCGTTCGTTGGGTCCAGTCCAGTGTTGACGAGGAACGATACGAACCAGCGCCCTCCGTCACAGGAAACCGTGGCCGATCGGATTGTCCCGCCCAATGAACGAGACCAACGGAAACGAACCCACCCCAACTTCGGCAATCGAGCCTGTCCCCGTTTACGGCCCAACCGTTGCACGATGATCTGTTTCGGATCGGGAAACCGGAAAGACGGCGACCAGCGCCGACTCGAACGCCACCGCACCCGGAATGTACCGCGCTCTCGGCACGCTCTGTCCAGGTCGATGAGTGTCTGCTGCAGGATGTGTGACGGTGCCGCACGCAACCACGCATGCTCAGTCTTCGCATCAGCAAGTTCGGCCGCTTGCGGTGAATAGTTCATCCACGCACCCCGACATTGGTACGCGCGGCGCTGTTCCAAGCCGGTATTCCATACCGAACGACAGATACTCCCGAACAGCGTGCATGCCTGCTCTTGCAATGGAGTCAGCTCGAGCTGGTACCTGCGTCCCACCAACATGGATCCGCCTCCCTCATCACCCGGCTCTTTGGCCCCAGTCGACATCACCACACTGCGACGCAAACCAAACAGGTCACGGCTCCGCCGACGAGAGCGTAACCATGGGATGAGTGGTACTGCTGGCGTTCCGAGGTGACGGTATCAACGAACGACCGTCTGCATACTGCTATCAACTATGTAGCCCAAACGCACCGCCGGGAGTGTCTAGGCCGTGTGCCCGGATACTCGACCGCCAAGTGCCACGCGATGGGCGATCACCTTCCGATAGGAGATCCGCCAACCACCGGCCTCGTGCACGACCGTATCGTCGTATTCGACGCTGCTGCTGCTCCCATCGGCATGGATCCCGATCCCCTTCGACCGCACCCGGACCGCACCGTCCGCCTCGGCGATGACCACATTCGTAATGTGATGTCCGACCGGGTTCCCGGCACCGAGTGCGCCCGCCGCCTCCCGCAGCGCCGGAATTCCGCGCAGCTCCCCCAGTCCGAAGTCGTTGAGGTCGTAAGTGATTCCTGCGGTGAACAGCTCATCCATCCGATCCAGCTCACCCGTGTCCATGAGGTGACCGTGCAGTGCGATCAGGTCGCCGATCTCGATTCGGTCCTGTGCCGACAGTGCCATGATGCGACCTCCTGCCACCCCACTCCTACCGTAAGATGAGGCATAGTCCGGTTATCCGAAACCGTAACGGACCATGTCCCCGGTTAGCAAGAGGAGCACCCGCTGACGCGCGAAAGATCAACCCGCACAATGCGACCGATGCGCGCCGATGCTCGGCGCAACTACGAGCGGCTGCTCGACCAGGCCCGAATCGCCTTCACCGAGCACGGCGTCGACGCATCCCTCGACGAGATCGCCCGCCGCGCCGGCGTGGCCAGCGGAACGCTCTACCGGCACTTCCCCACCCGCCTCGACCTCATCGAGGCGGTGCTCGGTGAGCGGGTCGCCGAACTCGCCGAACTGGGCCGCGACCTGATGGACGAGCCGGACAGCTATCGGGCACTCACCACCTGGCTGCGGGCGGCCATCGGCCACGCGCTCACCTTTCGGGGACTCTCCGCCGCGATCTTGAATTCCGCCATCGACGGCGGTGCCGAATTGATATCCGCTTGGCACGCAGAGACTTTCACGATCGGTACGGCGTTGCTGCACCGCGCCCAGGCATCCGGGACCGTCATCGCAACCGCGGATGCGGCCGATCTGCTGCGCATGGTGGGCGCCATTGCCTGGGCCGCCCAGGACACGCCGAACCCGGCCGCGCAGGCGGACCGGCTGCTGACCCTGCTGCTGAACGGACTGCGCGCGCCTACGCGGCCGAATCAGCGAGCGCGGCGGACGGACGGCGGGACATGACCTTGCGCAGAAAGGTGACCCACCGCGATGGGCGGGCCGGAGTAACGAGCGGATGCCCCAGCGAGACGGCGGTTCTATCGAGGATTGCCTCGATCATGGCGTCGTGTATCCAGCGGATCGCGACCGGCCACAGGATGTAGCCCATCCCATGCAGGCGGGCGTCGATCTCGTGGCGCAGGATGCTGCTATCCGGCCACTTGCCATCCAGCACGTCGAAGGTGTGCGTGCCGGTAAGGAATGACCCAGGTGCCAGGGTGAACTGCACGCGGCGACCCGGCACCCACTCGGTACACCGATACCGAATGAGCCCGTGGCCGCCGTCGGCCCCGACACCGAGTGGCCGGTCGAGCACCAGCGCGGGCCAGCCGGGCGGCCACACCGGACTGTCCGGTTCGGCAGCCCTGGCGAGCAGTGCACCGACCTGCTCCGCGGGCACCGGATACTCCCGCTGATGGATGTTTCGAACCACGACCCAACCTCCATTCGGTACCGTATGGAACGCTGCCCATACGGTACCGTATGGAGAGTGGGATGCGAAGTCGACCGAGCCACATCGGCCCAGGCGATGCGCGGCTATCCAGCCGGACGATTCGCGGGAGCGGATTCGTACAGGACTATCGCCCACGGTGATTCGGGAGACGGGCGGACCGCGGTGCGTCGTTCGTGCGGCCCGGTCACCGGCTCGTCGGCCGGAAATCCGGCGGCCCGGAGACGAGCGAGGGTGGCGTCCAGATCGCCGACCTTGACCGCAAGGGATGGAATATCACGCTCATCGGCACCCGCGAGCATGACTCGGGTCGGACCGATATCGAACTGCGCCCACCGATCACCGTCGACGAATGTCGCGGTGGTACCCAATACCGCGGTGAGCAGATCGATGGCGGCGGTGAGATTGTCGGTGGGGAAAATCGTGCCGAGTCGTTCGACCGTCCCACCCGTGGTCGAATCGCTGCGCGATGGTGCACTCATCGGACCTCCAATGCACGGCGGAGTGCGGAAAAGGCTTGGGCGGTGGCTTCTTTCGCATCGGGCAGGCTGTCGACCATGGTGAAGAAGCCGTGGAACTGGCCGTCGTAGCGGATCATCACGGTCTCGACACCCGCCTCGCGGAGCCGAGCGCCATACTGCTCGCCCTCGTCACGCAGCGGATCGAATTCGGCGGTAATGACATAGGCGGGCGGCAGCCCGGAGAGGTCGGCAGCGCGCGGCGGTGCGGCGTAGGGGTTGGCCGCAGCACCGTCGGATCCGAGATATTGCTCCCAGTACCACCGCAAATGGTCATCGGTGACGAAGTATCCGTTGGCATTGTCCCGGTAGGACGCAGTGTCGCGCGCCGGATCCAACATCGGATAGACCAGCAGTTGGTGGACGATTTCGGGCCCATTGCGATCGCGGGCCATCAGCGCCGTCACCGCGGCCAGATTCCCGCCCGCGCTGTCCCCGGCGACCGCGATCCGGTCCGGCTCCCCGCCGAACGTATTCGCCTGGGCCGCAACCCATTCCAGTACCGCATAGGCATCCTCGGCCGCGGCCGGGAATCGGTGTTCCGGCGCCTGCCGATAGTCCACCGATACCACGATCGCGCCGACACCGTTGCTCATGGCTCGACACAGCTGATCGTGACTGTCCAGGCCGCAGATCACGAACCCGCCGCCGTGAAAGAAGACCACGATCGGCAACGAGGTGCCCGCGGGCCGATACAGGCGAACCCGCACCGGCGGCGCTCCGGCGGGCCCGGGCACCATCCGCTCTTCGACCTGGTCGACCGGAACCGGCTGCACCGGAGGAGCCGGACGAGCGGCGAGGATCCGGCGCGCCTGTGCCGCGTCGAGCACCTCGGTGCCCAATGCGGGGAACGACGCCGAAGCCGCATCGACGATCGCCCGCGCCTCGGGTTTCAGCGGCATCGCCGGTACCTCACGACTCGCCGGTGGCGCCGACCGGCGGCATCGAGCCGGGCGGAATGAACTGTCCCGCGGATAATCCGCCGTCGATGGCCACTTCCGCACCGGTGATGAAAGCCGCGGCATCGGAGGCCAGGAACGCCACCAGATCCGCCACCTCGGACGGCAGGCCGACCCGTCCCAGCGGCAGCGCGGGGAAACTACCCGGCCCGGTGCCGAGGCCGAGATGGCCGATCATCGGGGTGGCGATGGGGCCGGGATGCACCGAATTGACCCGGATCCCCGCCGGACCGAATTCCAGCGCCGCCGTCTTCGTCAGCCCGCGCAGTGCCCATTTGGACGCACCGTAGGCGGAATGCCCCATCAGCCCTTGCAATCCGGCCTGCGATGAGATGTTGACGATCGAACCGCCGCCCGCCGCCGCCATCGGGCCGACGACCGACTGCATGCCGATGAACGCGCCGACCAGGTTGATCCGCAGAATGCGTTCCAACTCCTCGACAGTGGTCTCGGTGAGCGCCTTCGTCGTATAGATCGCCGCATTGTTCACCAGCACATCGAGCTTGCCGAAATCGGTCACCGCGGTCTGCACCGCGGCCGCCCAGTCGTCGGCACTGCTCACATCGTGGCGCACGAAACGCGCTGCGGCGCCAATGGATTCGGCGACCGCCTTACCTTCGGTTTCGAGCACGTCGGTCAATACCACGCTGGCACCCGCTGCGGCGAACAGCCGAGCCTCCTCGGCACCCTGTCCCCGCGCGGCGCCGGTGATCAGCGCTACCTTGCCGGTCAGATCGATCATTGTCTGCTCCTTGCCAATTCAGTTGTGACTAGCTCTTGCGGAAGTGCGGGATGACCTTCTCGCCCCAGTGCCGAATCGTCTCCAGGCAGGCCTCCTGCGGCACGGTGCCCATCTGGATCAGGCACAGGATCTCGTCGGCACCGGCCGCCTGCAGCCGCTCGACGTAGGCGATGGCGTCCTCGGGACTGCCGTAGGCGTGTTCGGCATTGAAAACCGAAGTGGCCCCGGCCTTCACCGGAATCTTCGCCTCGTGCAGGTACGCCACATGCTCATCGGCGGCCTCGCGGATCCGGGCCATCTCGTCCACGGTCGGGTCGATGGCCTCGTCCGGCACCGGGCCCGCGCCGTACCAGTGCTTGATGGACTGGGCGAAGAACCGCTGGCCGCGCGCACCGATCTGCTGCGCCTTCTCCCGGTCGTCCAGCACGATCGTCGGGCACAGCGCCGCGAAGTGGTCGTTGACCACGGTGGAGACGAACTTCTCCCCGGTCCGCTCGGCAATGGCGGCATCGTAGGTGCGGCGCAATTCGGCGATCTCCTCCACACCCGCGAAGCCCAGTACCAGCGCACCGATTCCGTAGTCGGCGGCCAGCTTCAGGGTGTCCTTCTTGGTGCACGCCATGAACAGCGGCGGATGCGGCAGCTGCACCGGACGCGGCAGCATCGGATGCGGATCGATATCGAGCAGCTCACCGTGCCATTCGAATTCGCCCTCCGGATCCTGCCAGGCCTTGCCGATGATGCGCAGCGACTCCTCCACCTCCTGATAGGTGCGGTCGGGATCGACACCGCACATGGAGGTCTCCTGCGGCGTGGCGCCGCGGCCCGCGCCGAGGTTCACCCGCCCGTTGGAGAGCACGTCGAGCATGGCCGCGCGTTCGGCCGCGCGCACCGGGTGGTTGAAGTTGAACGGCATGCACACCACGCCGTGGCCGATGCGGATCCGCTCGGTGCGCGCGGCCACCCAGGTCAGGAAGATCTCGGGCGCACTCATATGCGCGTACCACTTCAGGCCGTGGTGTTCGACCGCCCAGACGGTGTCGAAACCCATCTCCTCGGCCAGTACCGCCTGCTCGACGCAGTCGCGCAGGACCTGCCGTTCGTGATCGGCCGACGGGTTGGTCATCTGCGCCTCGAAGATCATCGAGAATTTCATGCATTGCCTCCATTTCTCAATATGCCTAGTAGAAATATTTCCGATGCTCTCGTTGAGGTCAGGTGCATGTCTCGGTGGATGGGACTGGCTCCGGTCGCGTCGGCCTCGCGCCCATAGCGTCGAATTCGACACGGCGATCGAACCGACGCCGCAGAAAGGACGGACCTGCAGTGGGTCGACTCGATGACAAGGTCGCGCTGATCACCGGCGGAGCGCGCGGAATGGGCGCCGAACACGTCCGCCGCTTCGTCGCCGAGGGCGCGCGGGTGGTGTTCGGCGATGTCCTCGACGAGCAGGGCGAACAGCTCGCCGCCGAGACCGGCGCGCGCTATGTGCACCACGATGTGACCAGTGCGGCGGACTGGGCCGCCGCGGTGCGGACCGCGGTGGACGAGTTCGGCGGACTCGATGTGCTCGTCAACAATGCGGGCATGCTGCGCTTCCAGCGCATCGCCGAGATGAGCCTGGCCGACTTCACCACCATCATGACGGTGAACGTCACCGGCACCTGGCTCGGTATCAAAACCGCCGCACCCGCCATGACCGGCGGTGGCGCCATCGTGAATATCTCCTCGGTCGAGGGCTTCATCGGCGCGGCGGGCCTCTCCGCCTACAGCGCGAGCAAGTTCGCGATTCGCGGACTCACCAAATCGGCCGCCCGTGAACTCGGCAAGGACGGAATCCGGGTCAACTCCATCCATCCCGGCGGCATCGCGACCCCGATGACGGCGGCGGCGGGCTCGGGCGTCGACGGCAACAGCTTCTTCGCCGGTCTGCCGATTCCGCGCTGGGGACAGTCCGGCGAGGTCTCCGAGGCGGTGGTCTTCCTGGCCTCCGATGCCGCGAGCTATTGCACCGGAACCGAGGTCGTCATCGACGGCGGCATGCTCACCGGCGCCGGTTACTAGGGAAGGAGAGCCAGATGTCCCAGGAATACACCTACGACGTCGTGGTCGTCGGCTCCGGCGCGGCGGGTATGACGGCCGCGCTGACCGCCGCCTATCGCGGGCTTTCGGTGGTGCTGATCGAAAAGAGCGGCAGCTTCGGCGGTTCCACCGCCCGCTCCGGCGGCGGTGTCTGGATTCCGAACAATCCGGTTTTGGTGCGCGAGGGTGTGCCCGACAATCCGGACCTGGCCCGGGTCTACCTGAAATCCGTTGTCGGCGACCGGGTTCCGCAGGAGAAGCAGGACGCCTTCCTGGACAACGGGCCGCGGATGTTCACCTATCTCGGCGCGCGCACGAACCATCTCCAATTCGTCTACGACCGTGGCTATTCCGACTACCACCCGGAACTGCCCGGCGGACTCGCGCAGGGCCGCAGTATCGAACCCGCGATCGTCGACGGCCGTCTGCTCGGCAAGGATATGGAGCTGATCAACCGGCCGACCATGTCGGGCCCGAAGGGCATCGCGTTCACTGTCAGCGACTTCCACGATCTGAATATGATCGCGCGGACCTGGAAGGGTAAGCGCACCGCGCTGAAGGTGGGCGCGAAGGCCGTGCTGAACCGCATTCGCGGGCGGCAGCCGCTGAGTCTCGGCAAGGCCCTGGTGGCGCGGCTGTGGCTGGCACTGCGCGACGCGGGTGTGCCGGTCTGGCTGAATACGCCACTCACGGATCTCATTGCCGACGACGATGTGGTGGTCGGTGTGCGTGCCGAGCGCGACGGTGCGCCGATCGTTATCCGCGCGCGCCGCGGTGTTGTGCTCGCCGCTGGCGGTTTCGAGCACAACCTGGAGATGCGCGAGCGATTCTTCGCCGAGCCGGTCAGCACCGACTGGACCGTCGGCGCGACCGAGAATGTCGGCGACGGCATTGTGGCGGGTGAAAAGCTCGGCGCCGCACTGGATCTGATGGATGATGCCTGGTGGGGCCCCTCGGTGCGCAATCCGGACGGACCGCCGTTCTTCTGCCTGGCCGAACGCTCCCAGCCCGGCGCGATCATGGTCAATGACGCCGGCGAGCGGTTCACCAACGAATCGGCCAGCTACGTCGATGTGGTGCACACCATGTATGAGCGGCACGCCACCAGTGTCGGCCATGTGCCCGCGCATTTCATCATGGACCAGCGCTTTCGCGATCGGTACCTGTTCCTGGGCACCTTCCCGAAACAGGCCATCCCGCAGAAGTATTTCGACGCCGGAATCATCAAGAAGGCCGACACGCTGGCCGAACTCGCCACCAAGATCGGTGTGCCGGCCGAAGCCCTGACCGCGACGGTCGAGCGCTTCAACGGCTTCGCGCGCGCCGGTCGCGACGAGGACTTCCATCGCGGCGAATCCGCGTACGACCGCTACTACGGCGACCCCACCGTCACCCCGAATCCGTGTCTGGCGCCGATCGATCAGGGCCCGTTCTACGCGGTCGAGATGGTGCCCGGCGATCTGGGCACCAAGGGCGGTCTGGTCACCGACGAACACTCCCGGGTGCTGCGCGCGGACGGTGCGCCGATCCCCGGACTCTATGCGGCGGGCAACAATTCGGCCGCCGTCATGGGCAATAGCTACGCGGGCGCGGGCGCGACCATCGGTCCCGCCATGGTGTTCGGCTATATCGCCGCCCAGCACATCGCCGATCTCGAACATCCCTGAGGAGTATGACGTGGACAGAGTCGCAGGCAAGACCGTCATCATTACCGGCGGCGCGCGCGGCATGGGCGCCGCATTCGCCCGTCGCTTGGCGGCCGAGGGAGCCTCGGTCGTTATCGCGGATGTCCTCGCCGACGAGGGCAAGGCGGTGGCCGCCGAACTCGGGGACAGCGCGCTGTTCGTTCCGCTCGACGTCACCGACGAATCCGCGTGGGCGGCAGTTGTTGCCGAGGCCGAGCGCACCTTCGGACCGGTCTGGGGTCTGGTCAACAATGCGGGGATCGTGCATGTCGATCCGATCGAGCGGCTGGCGGAGGCAGACTACCGCCGCGTCATCGATGTGAACCAGGTCGGTGTCTTCCTCGGCATGAAGGCCGTTGTGCCGTCGATGCGCCGGGCCGGTGGCGGCTCGATCGTCAATATCTCCTCGATCGGCGGCATCATCGCCTTCAGCAATATCCTCGGCTATGTCGCGTCCAAGTGGGCGGTGCGCGGGATGACCAAGGCCGCCGCCCAGGAGTTCGGCGCCGACGGAATCCGGGTCAATTCGGTCCATCCCGGTGTCGTGGCCACCGAGATGACCGCCGACTCCGACCGCTCCAACTCGATGGTGCACGACCAGCCGCTCCCCCGTGCCGCGGCGCCGGGTGAGCTGGCCAACCTCGTGCTGTTCCTCATTTCCGACGAGTCCAGCTTCTGCACCGGCTCCGAATTCGTCGCCGACGGCGGCTACACCACCAAATAACCAAGGACACCTGCTGTGAAGAACTTTGAGGACAAGGTCGTCGTCATTACCGGCGCGGGCGCTGGCATCGGTCGCGCGCTCGCGCTGGAGCTGGCGGGCCAGGGCGCCAGGTTGGCGTTGTCCGGGCGAAACCTGGCCAATGTCAGCGAAACCGTCGCACTGTGTGAGCAGGCTGGAGCCGAGGCACGCGCCTATCGGCTCGATGTCACCGATCGCGCCGCCGTCTACACACACGCCGACGAGGTCCGATCCGATTTCGGCCCGGCCAATCTCGTGGTCAACAATGCGGGCGTCTCGCTGACCGCCAATGTCGAGGAGTTGAGCTGGGAAGACTTCGAGTGGATCGTCGGCATCAATTTCTGGGGCGTCATGTACGGCACGAAAGCCTTTCTGCCGCAGGTCATCGCATCCGGTGACGGCCATATCGCCAATGTCTCCAGCATGTTCGGACTCGCTGCCTGTCCGAGCCAGGGCGCTTATAACGCAACCAAATTCGGTATCCGCGGCTTCACCGACGCACTGCGCCAGGAGATGAAGATCGCGGGTTACCCGGTCGGCGTCAGCAGCGTCCATCCCGGCATGATCAAGACCGACATCGCCTGGAAGGCCCGCGCGGGCGGCGACCGCGACCGCGACGCTCTGGCCGCCAACTTCGACAAATTGGCCAAGACGACACCCGAATCCGCCGCGAAGACCATTCTGCGCGGCATCCGCAAGGACAAGGCCAAGATTCTCATCGGTGCCGACGCCCGCGTAATCGATTTGCTGCCCCGGATTTTCGGCTCCGGTTATCAGCGCATCCTGACGGCGCAGATGAAAAAAGAAGTCGAGTGAGACCATGACCCGCTGGGTGATTCGCACACCGACCACCCGACTTCGTGCCCGCCGTTGCCGCAGCCCGCGCTGGCCGGGAGGTCGTGGCCTGCTCGGCGGGCCCCGATCTCCCAGGCACCGCCGGCGGCCTCGGCATGACGTGGGATCTGACCAGCACCGGCCCCGCCTCGGCGGTCCTGCCCGACCTTTCGGCCGATGCGGTGCCGCTGATTCTGATTGCCGCACAGCATGTCCCGTTTCATCCGCTCGCGTCGGCCGCGCGCAGTAACTTCGCGCCGAGGTCGCGGAGCATTTCCGCCATCTCCGGTGGTTCCCTGACCTCGAATTCCAGGCCCAGGTGGGCGATTCGGAGGGCGGTCCATTCCAATGAGTCGGCAGTGGTGCGCAGGAGGCAGGTTTTGGTGTCGATCGGCTCGATTTCCTCGGGGCGGACGCGGAAGCTTTCGATCAGTTCCGGGGCCGGGGCGTGGACAATGAAGACGACTCGGCGTATCGGGCGGGATTTCGCGAGCGATTCGGTGACGAAGGCCGCGGCGTCCTCGGTGGGCAATTTTCTTGGCGTACTGCGGATTCCGATCGGTTGTGCGGATTCGATGCGGTCGACTCGAAAGGTGCGCCAGTCGGCGCGGTCGATATCCCAGGCGACGAGGTACCAGCGGCGGCCCGCGGAGACGAGGTTGTGCGGTTCGGCCAGTCGGCGGGTTTCGGTATCGCCCTTATCGCGGTAATGGAAGCGAATGCGTTCGCCGTCACGGCAGGCGGCGGCCAGCACAACCAGGGTTTCGGGGTCGATGAGCGGTCCGGCCGCGGGTCCACCGAGCGAGAGCGTCGCGAACCGCACCGCCTCGACGCGGCGGCGCAGCCGGGTGGGCAGCACCTGTTGGAGTTTGACCAGCGCGCGTGCCGATGACTCGTCGATGCCCTCGACCGCGCCGACTGCGGAATTGCGCAGTCCGAGCGTGATCGCGACCGCTTCGTCGTCGTCGAGCAGCAGCGGCGGGAGCGCGGTCCCCGCAGCCAGGCGGTAGCCGCCGATCGAGCCGAGGCTCGCGTGCACCGGATACTCCAATTCACGCAGCCGTTCGATATCGCGGCGCACCGTCCGCACGGTCACACCGAGGCGTTCGGCCAGTTCCGGACCGGTCCACTCGCGACGGGTCTGCAGTAGGGACAGCAGTTGCAGCAGGCGGGCGGCGGTTTCGGTCACAGCTCCCAGTATGACCTCAAATGAGGACCGATTCTGACCTCATTCGGCTCTACCGTGGCGATTGTGAACGCAGACCGAGACACCATCCAGATCATCGGGGCCCGTGCCAACAACCTGCGCAATATCTCCCTGGCCATCCCCAAAGGCAAGATCGTCGTCTTCACCGGCGTATCCGGATCGGGCAAATCGTCGGTGGTCTTCGGCACCGTCGCCGTCGAATCGCAGCGCCAGCTCAATGAGACCTTCACCTGGTTCATCCGCAACCGGCTGCCCAAGTACGAGCGGCCCGAGGCCGATGTGATCGACAATCTCGCGCCCGCCGTAGTGGTCGACCAGAAGCCGATCGGCGGCAACTCCCGCTCCACCGTCGGCACGATGACCGATATCCAGTCGATCATCCGAGTGCTGTTCTCGCGCTATGGCGAGCCCAGTGCCGGTGCGGCGACTCACTATTCGTTCAACGACCCATTGGGCATGTGCCCGGAGTGCGGCGGGCTCGGATATGTCGTGCGGCCGGATCTGGACAAGCTGCTCGATACCGACAAATCGCTCAATGCGGGCGCCATCAACTTCGCGCCCTTCGCGGTGGGCACTTTTCAGTGGCAGCTCTATGCGGAATCCGGACTCTTCGATCCGGACATGCCATTACGCGATTTCACCGCCGAGCAATGGCAACTGTTC
Organism: Nocardia sp. NPDC004604; assembly: GCF_040609795.1. Taxonomy (NCBI): domain Bacteria; kingdom Bacillati; phylum Actinomycetota; class Actinomycetes; order Mycobacteriales; family Nocardiaceae; genus Nocardia; species Nocardia sp. NPDC004604. Next base: position 21,724 of record NZ_JBEXLC010000035.1, on the reverse strand, counting down.
CTACACGGCAACGGGTTCCGGGTGCCCCGACTCAATCGGACCGGATCGATGGGCAGCAATGCCTACGAGGGGCTGCTGGAACGTTTCGACCGGCTCTATATCAAACGCGACCTCGGTGCATTGAGCGATAAGAATCGCGCGGCCGCGACGGCAGTGGTCAGCGAGGAGATCTGCCCGGAATGCGGTGGCGCACGCCTGAACTCCGCCGCATTGGCGAGCCGGATCAATGGTCTCGGCATTGCCGCATACGGCCGCCTCGAGGTCTCCGACCTGATCGAGGTGCTGAGCGCACTCGCACAGACCCCCGCCGCGCCGATCGCCGCTGCCGCCATTGCCCGGTTGCGGCGGATCGCGGAGGTGGGCCTCGGCTATCTCTCGCTCGACCGTGAGACGTCCACGCTTTCCGGCGGTGAAGCCCAGCGGCTCAAGGTCGTTCGGCATCTCGGCTCCAGTCTCACCGGAATGACCTATATCTTCGACGAACCCAGCGTCGGCATGCACCCGCGCGATGTCGGTCGGCTGAACCAGCTGCTGATCCAGTTGCGGGACAAGGGAAATACCGTGCTGGTGGTCGAGCACTCCCCCGATGTCATCGCCGTCGCGGACCATATCGTGGATATGGGGCCGGGCGCGGGCGGACACGGCGGTCAGGTCGTCTTCGAGGGCACGCTCACAAAGCTGCGTACCTCGGGCACCCTGACCGGTGAGCGGCTGCGTCTCGTCCGGCCGATCAAGCGCGGCAACCGAACTCCGACCGGCTGGCTCACTGTCGCCGACGCCGACTCCTACAATCTGAAGAACGTCACCGTGCGGTTCCCCACCGGTGTGCTCACCGCGGTCACCGGAGTGGCGGGTTCGGGCAAGAGCACCTTGGTATCCGGCGCATTCGTCACCGCCTATCCGCAGACCATCGCCATCGACCAGTCGGCCATTGCCGCCTCCCGCCGCTCCAGTCCCGCCACCTACATCGGCATCATGGACCCGATGCGGCAATTGTTCGCCAAGGAATACGGCGTCAAGCCCGGCTTGTTCAGCTTCAACTCCGAGGGCGCGTGCGGCGAATGCGGCGGCGCTGGCGTTATTTTCACGGATCTGGCGTACATGGACCCGATCACCACCGTCTGCCAGAGCTGCCATGGCCGCCGCTACCGCCCCGAGGTGCTCGGCTACACGATTCGCGGCGCATCCATCGCCGATATTCTGGATATGACGGCCGAGCAGGCGCTCGACTTCTGGAACGGCAACGCGGGCAGCAAGATTCACCCGCCGCTGCGTGCACTGAACGAGGTCGGCCTCGGCTACCTGACGCTGGGACGCTCGCTGAGTTCACTGTCCGGCGGTGAGCGCCAGCGCCTCAAACTCGCCGACCACCTGCACCGCAGGGGCGGCATCTACGTGCTCGACGAGCCGACGACCGGATTGCATATGGCCGACGTCGACACGCTGCTCGCACTGCTGGACCGACTGGTCGACGCGGGCAATACGGTGATCGTCATCGAACACGACCTGGAGGTGGTCAAGCGGGCCGACTGGGTCATCGATCTCGGGCCCGACGGCGGTAAGCACGGCGGCGAAATCGTCTTCACCGGAACTCCCACGGCACTGCTCGACGATCACCGCTCCATCACCGCCGACTACCTGCGGCGCAGCGTGGCGCATTGATCGTGGACCCGGTCGGCGCGCTGAAGCCGCCAGGTTTGCCGTGGTGATCCGGTGAGCACGTGCTCGCGGTTTGATCAGCGCGCACGCCATCCGGTGGCTCGGGCCCACTCCTCCATGCACGCGACCGCGGCAAACCACGAGTCCTCGGCCAGGCTGGCCGGTGCGCTGGAGTGTCCGAGGCTTGTCGTGGTAGTCCGCGGATCCGGAGCCGAGATCGCTGCGGCACATCCTGCTGACCGGGACGTCCGGTACGCCGGAGCGCTGCGCGGCGGCAATCTGGGATTGCGCTGCCCCGCGGCGCGCGAAACGGGGCGATATTCGCCAGGGCGATCGGACGGCCGAGCCTCGGTCCGGCGAACCGATGATCTGCCCTTGTCACCTGCTGGGTTGGTGGCTGTCGACAACGTGAGGAGTGACATGACGATCGGAGTGGAGTCGGTGGAGCGACCGGAGGCGGTCTTCGGAGGGCTCGATTCCGATCGGCACGCATCCGTTGTCGAGCTCGATGGGACGTGTCGACTTCCGCGGGAGCGGATCGGTGGGAAGGCGTGGAGCGTCGATCACATGCGGGGGCTGGGACTGCCGGTGCCGCCAGCGTTCGTGCTGACGACCGAGGCCTGGGCGGAATTCGGAGCCAATGGCGGGGTGCTCGGTGCGGAGATCTGGGCCGGGGTACGGGACGGTATCGCCGCACTGGAGCGTGGGACGGGACGGCGGTTCGGTTCCGAGCAGCGGCCGTTGCTGGTCTCGGTGCGTTCCGGGGCTGCGGTGAGCATGCCCGGAATGATGGATACCGTCCTGAATCTGGGGATGACCGACGCGGTCGAGCGGGCACTGACCGATGAGACCCGAAATCCGTTGTATGCCAGCGACACTCGGCGCAGGTTCAGCACCCAGTATCGGGAAATCGTGCTGGGCGATGCGAATGGCATTGTGCCCGAGGATCCGTGGGAACAGTTGCGCGGTGCCGTCACCGCGGTGTTCCGGTCGTGGGATTCCGCGCGCGCCAAGACCTATCGCCGCACCCGTGGCGTTTCCGATACGCTCGGTACGGCGGTCACGGTGCAGGCCATGGTGTTCGGCAATCTCGACGCGCACTCGGGGACGGGCGTGCTGTTCAGCCGGAACCCGAATACCGGCGAACGCGCGGTCTTCGGTGAATGGCTGATCGGCGGACAGGGTGAGGATGTCGTCTCCGGGCGCACCACCCCGCGTCCGCTGGACGACCTCGCGGCGACGCTGCCCGATGTGCACCGGGAATTGCTCGCCGCCGCCGAACTCCTCGAGCGCGACGGCCGCGATATTCAGGACATCGAATTCACGGTCGAGTCCGGCCGGCTGTGGTTGTTGCAGTCGCGGCCGGCGAAACGCTCCGCGCGCGCGGCGGTTCGCGCCGCCGTCGGGATGGTCGACGAGGGCCTCATCGATGTGAACGAGGCATTGCGCCGGGTCAGCGCCGACCAACTGCGGACGGTCCTGCGCCCCGCATCCGGCGATGACACCGGGCTGACCCCGCTCGCCCATGGTGAATCCGCCTGCCCCGGCCTCGCCGCCGGTGTGGTGGTCACCGATCCGGACGAAGCCGAAACACGTTCCGCCGCTGGCGAGCAGGTGATCTTGGCGCGCCCGACGACCAGCCCGGACGATCTGCACGGCATGATCGCGGCGCAGGCCATCGTCACCGAACTCGGCGGCGCGACCTCGCATGCCGCGCTGGTGAGCCGCGAACTGGGCCGCCCCTGTGTTGTCGGCTGCGGCCCAGGGGTTGTCGAGGCGCTGGCCGGTCGCCTCGTCACCGTCGACGGCGGAGCGGGCACGGTCTGGCCGGGACAGGTGGCAGGAAAGGCGGTGGAGGCCGCGGTGCTCGAGGACGTCGATCGCCTCGCACAGTGGGCGCGGGTCGATGCCGCCGGGCTGCCCGAGTTCCTGGCCGACCGCGATCGAAGCGAATCCACGTCAATAGCAGGACATTCCGATGCCGAAGTGTTGGGACTACCAGCAGCCCCTCCGGATACCGGCGCGCACAATGCCATCCAGGCGAAACCCGAGGTTTCCGAGCTCGCGATACTGCGCTTGATCGGCATCAAGGGCCGCGTGCAGCCGAACGCTGTCGCCGCGAGCCTCGATATCGCTGAGACCGAAGCCGTCTCCCGCAGTGGTGATTTCGTCACCCGCGGGCTATGTGCCAGCACACCGGTCGGCGTGCGATTGACCCCACACGGCCGCGAACAACTGACCCAACTCTTGGAACACGAGCGCGCCGATATCGACCGGACCGTCATCGCCGCGGCCTACGATGAATTCTGCCAGTTCAATGCCGAGCTCAAAGAAGTCATCACGGCGTGGCAGATGAAGGACGCGAGTACGGTTAACGATCACTCCGACCATGCCTACGACGCAGCGATTTTGGCGCGGCTGACCACGCTGCACCACTGCGTCGCACCGCTGGTCGAACGCATCGGCGCGATCGCGCCCCGCCTGACGCCCTACACCGATCGGCTGACCCGCGCCGTCGAGCGCATGAACGGTGGCGACCACAGCTGGGTGGCCCGGCCGATCATGGACAGCTATCACACGGTGTGGTTCGAATTGCACGAAGACCTCATCGGCCTGTGCGGCCTGAGCCGCGCCGATGAAGCCGCCGCGGGCCGAGCCCACTAGCGCCATGTTCACCGATAATGCGCAGCGGCGATGGGTGGACTTCGCCGAAATCGACAATGTCCGTGACCTCGGCGGTCTTCCGGTAATCGGCGGCGGCACAACCCGATTCGGCGTCGTCTACCGCGCGAGCACACCCCAGCATCTCACCGAGGACGACCTGAGCAGACTCATCGGCCCGGTCGGCCTGCGCACCCTGATCGACCTGCGCAACCCGGATGAGGTGCTGCGCGAGGGCTACGGCAGGCTGACCGACAATGCGGCCGTGCGCATGGTCAACCTACCGGTGCGCAAGGCGAGCACCGTCGCCGCGACTCCCGCCGAACTCGTTCCCGACGGCAGACAATACGATCTCGTCGCCCTCTACCGCGAACTCCTCTCCGACAGTGGCGAATCCATCGTTGCGGCGGCACGCATCATTGCCGATTCCGCGCGTCACTCGGTCGTCTTCCATTGCGCCGCAGGAAAAGACCGCACCGGCGTGCTGGCGGCCGTGGTGCTGGATGCGGTGGGTGTGCCCGCCGAGGTGATCGCCGCCGATTACGCGCTCACCGGCGAACGGCTGGAACGTATTCGGCAACGCCTCGATGCGCTGCCGTCGTATCACGGACTGCCCCCGGTGCGTACCGGCATACTCGGGGTCGATCCCGATGTGATCATGCGGTTCCTCGACGAATTGCACACCACGCACGGTGGCGCGGGCGAATGGCTGTGCGCACATGGCCTTTCCGGTGCCGAACTGGCCCAGCTCCGTGGGGTGCTCGTGGACGCCGACCAGCTCGAGTTCAACGCCTGAGGTCGTGCCGGGGACCCAGTTCGATTCAGAAGCCTTTGCCGAGGATGGCGGCCGCTCGGTGCGACTGCTCCCGGAACGCGCCAGCATTGTCATCGAACATATTGGCATGGAAGGTAATTCGCGCCACATCGGTAATGCCCGCGAACCGCAGCCAGTAGTCGAAGTACATGGCGTGGAAGTCGACGCCGAATTCGTCCGGGCTGCCGGGGTGGTAGACGGCGGCCGTGTAGACGACAGCGGCCTTCTTGCCGGCGAGCAGGCCGCGGTAGCCGGTCTGCTGGTCGATGGCGAACAGCAGGCCGTTCTGGGAGATCACGTCGATGAAATGCTTGAGGACATAGGGCAGCCCATGGTTCCACATGGGCACGCTGAACAAGTAGTGCTCGTAGCTGTCGAAGCGGCGGAAGGTGTCCAGCACTCGATTCCAGCTCGTGTTCTGGGCGTCGGTGAGAGGGGTGCCGGTGAGGGCGTTCATCTTCGCCTGCGCGGCTGCCGGTCCCATGTCCGGCAGGTCGGTCTCCCAGAGATTCCATTCATCGATCACCGCGTCCGGATGCGCTTCCCGATAGGTGGACAGGAAGCTGCCGGCCAATGCGATCGACTCTGACTGTTCGCCGCGCGGCGAAGCCGAGACGTGGAGCAAACGTGTCATGACCATCCTCGAGATGTCGGCGGGTGCTGGTTCAGCTGTAGATCTGTGCATAGAGGCCGCGAATCTCGGCATCGGCCGGGACGCGCGGATTGTTGGCGGGTGAACCCGAGGCCAGCGCCTGCTCGGCCATGACCGGGATCAGCTCATGCCACCGTTGTCTGTCGATGCCGTATGCCTCGGGCGTGGGCACCTGCAGGTCTCGGCACAGCTCGGTCAGCGCCGAGACGAGATTGCCCGCAGCGGTGGCGTTGCCGTCGAGGCTGGTCGCCACCCCGAACGCGCGGGCGCAGTCGGCGTAGCGGTCCTCTGCCGCTCCGACCGAGAACGCGGTGACGGCCGGCAGCAGCATGGCGTTGGAAAGACCGTGCGCGACACCGAAATGCGCGCCGATCGGCCGGCTCATCCCATGTACGAGCGCGACACTCGAATTCGAGAATGCCATCCCCGCGATGGTGGCGGCGAGCATCATCTGCTCGCGGGCCTCGATATCGTCTCCGTCGGCGTAGGCGCGCCGCAAGACGCGGCCGATGGCTCCGACGGCGACGAGAGCGAGATTGTCGGCGAAGGGATTCGCCCTCTTGCTGACGTAGGCCTCGATGGCGTGGGTGAGCGCGTCCACGCCGGTGTCGGCCGTCAGCCGCGGCGGCATCGAGACCGTCAGCTCGTAGTCGATCACCGCGGCGACGGGCAGGAACGCGGGCCCGACACACAGCATCTTCTCGTCGTCATCACTGTCGCTGATCACCGCGAATTGCGTTGCCTCCGAACCGCTTCCGGCGGTCGTCGGGACAGCGATGACCGGCAGAGCGGGGCCGGCATTGGTGCGCGGAGCCTTGTAGTCGCGCATCTGCCCGCCCTGCCGGCCGAGCAAACCCAGTGCCTTGGCGGTGTCCATCGGACTGCCGCCGCCGAATCCGATCACCGAGTCCGAGCCGTGCTCGCGGATGGCGAGCAGGCCGGCGGCCAGAGAATCGGTGGTCGGATCGGGGACGGTATCCGGGAACAGCCTCGGTGACGCTCCGGCCGCCGTGAGGTCTTTGATCATTCGCTCCGCCGCGCCGGTACCGACGAGGAACGAGTCGGTGACCACGAGCGGGCGGGTCAGCCCGAGAGTTGCGACCACGTCAGCGATTTCGCGGACCGCGCCGCCGCCGATGCGCAGGATGCGAGGTAGTGCGATGTGTGCGATCACTGTTGAATCTCCTTACCTACAGCGGTCGAGTCTTGTGCGACATGTCGCAGATCGCAAGCATCAAATCGGCACATTGCTGTGCGTATTCGCACAGAGCCGGTAGCATGCGTCGATGATCGATGCGGATGCCCTCCGGTACTTCCTCGAGGTTGCCCGAACCCGCCGGCTGGTGAGCGCCGGGCAGCGGCTGGGTGTCAATCACACGACGGTGAGCCGGCGAATCGCCGCGCTCGAGCGCTCACTCGGAATCCGCCTATTCGATCGGGCCCCGAGCGGATGGGTGCTCACCGACGCGGGGTACCGCCTGCTGGCCCACGCCGAGGCGGTCGAGTCGACTCTGCTGGCCGCCATGGAGAGCATCGCGGCGGGTGGCCGGTTGTCGGGCACGGTCCGGATCGCCACCCCGGATGGTTTCGGCGCGTTTCTCCTCGCACCGAATCTGGCCGAATTGTGCGCGCAGCATCCCGACCTCGATATCCAAATCGTCACCGCGACAAGGCAGGACGTCGTCGCGACCCGGGAATTCGATATCGCGGTCACCCTCGAGCCCCCGTCGCCGAGGTCCGTGGAGGTCAGCGAACTCGCGGACTACCGGTTGGGTTTGTTCGCGGCGCGCGGCTACCTTGCCGCGCATCCGCCCATCACTCGCGTCCCCGACCTGCGCGACCATCGTTTGATCGGCTATGTCGACGCGTTGCTCGACATTCCCGCCCTTCGGATTCTCGATGACATCCTTCCGGGCCATCGCGTGAGCATTCAGACCAACAACATCACCGGCCAGTGGAACGCCGTTGCCAGCGGCTTGGGCGTCGCCGTGCTGCCGCTCTATATCGGCGATTCCGATCCGCGGCTCGACCGCGTTCTCGCCGAGGAGGTCACGGTCACCCGGAAATATTGGCTGGTCGTGCCGCGGGACCTGCACCGGCTCGCCCGGGTGCGAACCGCGGTCGCGATGCTGCGCACCATCGTGGCGACCCACGACGGCCTGATACCTGGCACCTAGGTAGTGACACCACATCTCAATGTCTCGGACCCCGCCTCGGCGGGGCCTGCCCCCGGCATCATGAGCGTATGGCAACGCGCGAGGTGGTGCGGGCCGGCGCGTTCGCGAGGGTGTACGACCCCAGTGCCGGTGAGCCGCACCCGTGGTACATCAACGACCACACCGTGGTTCGCGACGCATCGGGTCGCTGGCATCTGTTCGGCATCACCCATCCGGAACCGGCCGACCCGTTCCACGAAATCGAATTCGCCCACGCCACCGCACACCGGCTGCACGGACCATGGACCAAGCAGGCGCCCGCCCTGACCGTGGATCGCGATTACGGCGAGACACATCTGTGGGCACCGCATGTCATCGGCGTCGGCGGCCGGTACTACATGTTCTACGCGGGCGGCGGCGTCGATCGGACCGCCGCCGCGATGAATCTGGCCACCTCGCGCGATCTGTACCACTGGACCCGCAGCCGGTCCGGGCCACTGTTCCGCGACGGCTACGACGCCAGGGACCCGATGGTTTTGCGGATCGGCGAGCAGTGGGTCATGTACTACTGCGCCACCAGCGCACCGCGCGGCGGTCACCATGTGGTCGCCTATCGCACCTCCGGGGACCTGGTGCACTGGGGCGATCGGCATATCGCCTATACGGACCCGAGTAGCGGCACCGAGGCGGGCAATACCGAATCGCCGTTCGTCGTGCAGCACGGCGGCCGGTGGTACCTGTTCATCGGTCCACGCCCGCATTACCTCGGAACCGACGTATTCCGCAGCGACACCCCCTACCAGTTCCGTATCGGCGACAAAGCGGGCCATATCGCCGCCCACGCCGCCGAACTCGTCCGCGACGATGACCGCTGGTGGATCACCAGCGCGGGCTGGGCCCAGGGCGGTGTGCATCTGGCACCACTCACCTTCCCGAACCCGCCCTCCGTCACCGCGTCCGTCCCGCGCTGACCGCCCGGACCATATCCGCCACCAGCGCCCTGGTCTGCTCGAAGGTCGCCCCGGACACCGCGGGCGCGCCGACCACAGCGCGCATCACCCCCAGACCCAGCAGCACCGCACCGATCAATTCGGCGCGCAGGGCGGCATCGGGACCGTCCAGGCGCGCGGTCATGTCCCGCAGGTAGCCATCGCAGAGCTGGGCGCGCAATTGGTCGCGCACGGCCGCATGGCCCGAAGACCGCAACATCGCCAGCAGCGGATGCTCACCACCGAAGGCAGGCCAATCCTCGAACACGACATCGCGCAGCAGCGCATCGACGATGGACACCACCGGTCGATGCGGGTCGGCAGCAACCCCTTTCGGGATCTCGAGGTACATCGCCTCGGCGTAGAGCTGTTCCTTAGAAACGAAGTAGCGGAACACCAGCGCCGGATCCACTCCGACATCACCTGCGATATCACGGATGCCGGTGCGGTCGAATCCGATGGTGGCGAACCGGATTCGAGCGGCGTCCAGCAGTGCGGATCGGGTGGCGGCACGGTCGCGCCGACGGCCCGGCGCTGCGGTTTCGGTCATGAAGTCAGCGTAAGTCATCAATTGTTGACTTGCCCGATCCACGCTTCCTAGCCTCGATGTCACCGGCCGGTGACTCAACCGAAATTGACTCGAGGAGAAGCGATTCGATGCGCACCTACGTGATAACCGGCGGGACCGACGGCATGGGCAAGGGTTTGGGGCTGCACTTCCTCGGCCGCGGCGACCGGGTGGTCGCGGTGGCCAGCGGTGCGGCCAAAGGCGCCCGATTCCTGAGCGAGGCCGCCGCGCTCGGCGCCGCCGCCCGGGCCGTCTTCGTACAGGCCGATCTCAGCACGGTCGCCGGGATGCGAAAGGTGCTCGCTGAGGTCGAGGCCGTCACCGACACCGTCGACGGACTGGTATTCGGCGCGCAGAACTTCCGGTCGGTACGCCAGGAGACCGCCGACGGTTTCGAATACACCTTCGCGCTGTTGTATCTGAGCCGATATGTCCTCGGGCACGGATTCTTCGACGCACTCGAACGCGCCACCGCACCGGTCATCATGAATATCGCGGGCCCCGGTGGACTTCCCGGCACCATCGAATGGGATGACCTGCAGCTGCGCGACGGCTATCGCGGAATGCGCGCGTCCATGCAGTCCTCACGCTGCATCGACCTGCTCGGCGCGGCATTTCCGCAACGCCATCCGGGGGCACGCACCCGATATGTGCTCTACAACCCGCTGATGGTGCGCACCGCCATGGCCGATCCGCTGCCAATGATGCACCGTCTGCTCACCAAGGCATGGCTGCTGGTCGCCGGGCAACCGGTGCACAAGGCCATCGTCCCCATCGCTGAGCTGATCGACCATCCGCCGACCGAACCGCTCGCGGCCTTCCGGCGCCGCACGCGACTGCCCCTGGCTGGCACGGACTTCGACCCGGCCCGGGCCCGGCGCCTGAACGCGATCACCGCGGAGCTGGTCGACGGCCGAACATCACCGGTGGATAACGACCGCTGACCCGCTGCCCCGAAGCGGACCACCCGCCACCCCCTCCGGATGGATAATCCTGGAGGGGGCCTGCGCGTTGGGAGGCGGTCGGGATGGCGCGGATCGGGGTTATGAGCATTTCCGATGGGCGTGACTACGTGCACGCCGGCATCGCGGAATTCATCGAATCGACGGAGGATCGGCTGGTCGCCGGATTGCAGGCGGCCGGACACGAGGTGGTCCGCGGCGCGGCGCCGATCAGTACGAACGCATTGGCCGGATCGGTGGCCCGTGAAGTGGCCGCCGCCGGTGTGGATCTCACCGTGCTGCACTACGCGGTCTGGGCATTCCCGCACTTCACCATGCTGGCCGCGGGGGCAACGCCGGGGCCGCTACTGCTGCTGTCCAATATCGATCCGGTGCAGCCCGGCATGGTCGGCATGCTGGCCGCGGGCGGTGCACTCGATCAGATCGGCCGCGCGCACGCCCGGTTATGGGGCGATCCGGCCGATACCGAGCTGATCGCGGCGATCGGCATCCGGGCCACCGCGGCGGCGGCCGTATCCAGTTTGCGCGGCAGCACTTTCGGGCGCTTCGGCGGTCGCCCGATGGGGATGAATACGGCCGTGGCCAATACCGATCAGTGGCAGCGCATGTTCGGCATCGATGTCGAGGAAATAGACCAGTGGGAGATCGTGCGCCGCGCCGAATCGGCCGATGCCGGGGAGGCAAAGGGGGCGCGAGAGTGGTTGGAGCGCAATACCGCTGGTGTGCACTACGACGGCGTGAAACTCACCCCGGAATTGCTGGAACGACAGATCCGCTCATATCTGGCGGTGCGCGAACTGATCGCCGAATGGCGCCTGGACTTCTCCGGTATCAAGGGTCAGCCCGAACTCACCCAGTACTTCGCGACCATGGATATCACCGAGGCGTTCCTCAATGATCCCTACGATTGGAACGGCCCCAAACAACCCCATGTGTGCGCGACCGAAGCAGATATGGACGGCGCGCTCACCATGCAGCTGCTCCATCGAATCGCGCACACCCCGGTGCTCTTCGCCGATGTCCGGCACTATCACGCGGACCGCGATATCTGGGATCTGTGCAACTCCGGCCAACACGCCACCTGGTTCGCGGCCCGCAGCGAGGATCCGCACGAAAACCTGGCCAATGTGCATCTATATCCGGAGGTGTTCTTCTTCCCGGCGGGCGGTGCCTCCGTGCACCATCTGGCCGCACCCGGCCGTATGACCCTGGCCCGCCTCACCCGCAAGGACGGCGACTATAGAATGCAGTTGATGCTGGGCGATTTCGAAACCTACGACCCGGCGACCAACGAAGCACTGATGAAGCAGTCCACCTGGGAATGGCCACATGCCTTCGCCCGCTTGGACGCACATGCCGGAGATTTTCTGTCCCGCTTCGGCGCCAACCATATTCACGCGGTCCCCGGCGATCATCGGGCACCGGTCCGAGCCGCCTGCGATCTCCTCGATATCACCGTCGACGAATTCACCCGATGACGAGCTCCACGAACAGGAGGGCCGGATATGTTCCTCGGAGTTGATATCGGAACCTCCGGTTCCAAGGGCGTGCTGGTCCGGCCGGACGGCACCGTCATCGCCAGATCCGAATGTACACACGGCGTTTCGACGCCGCGACCGGGTTGGTTCGAACATGATGCCGAAGGGATTTGGTGGGCGGAATTCTGCGCGATCATCCGCGAACTCCTCGACGCGGCCGGCGGCGCGACCCTCGACGCACTCGGCGTATCCGGGATCGGCCCCTGCCTGCTGCCCGCCGACGCCAACGGAACTCCGCTGCGCCCGGCCATCCTCTATGGCGTAGATACCAGGGCTACCGCCGAAATCGCCGAACTGAATCAGGAATTCGGTGCAGCCGCGGTGCTCGAGCGCGGCGGTTCCCCTTTGACCAGCCAGGCCGTCGGCCCCAAATTGCGCTGGCTGGCCCGCCATGAGCCACAGGTCGCGGCTCGCACCACCATGCTGTTGATGGCGAGTTCATTTCTGGTGCATCGACTTACCGGCCGCTATGTGCTCGACCATCAATCGGCCAGCCAGTGCGTGCCGATATATGATCTGCGCCAACGTAATTGGGCGTGGGACTGGGCGGCTGCCGTCGCACCGGGTCTGGCATTGCCCGAATTGTTCTGGCCCACTGAGATTGTCGGACGGGTGAGCGCGGCCGCCGCGGCAGCAACCGGACTACCCGCCGGACTCCCGGTCACCACTGGAACCATCGACGCCTGGGCCGAGGCCGCCAGCGTCGGCGTCCGCGCACCCGGCGATGCGATGATCATGTACGGCACCACCATGTTCCTCGTGCAGGTGCTCACCGATCCGCGACCGCATCCCGGACTGTGGCTCACCTGCGGAGCCTGGCCGGGCACCTACACATCGGCGGCGGGCATGGCGACCTCGGGCGCGGTCACGGATTGGCTGCGCAGACTCGTCGGCGGCGACTTCGCCGAACTCGTGGCCGAGGCCGCCGAGGTCCCCGCGGGCAGTCGCGGCCTGCTCGCGTTGCCCTATTTCGCGGGCGAGCGCACACCGCTGTTCGATCCGGACGCCAGGGGCATAATCGCCGGTCTCACCCTCGGACACGGACGTGCGGAGCTGTATCGGGCGGTGCTGGAGGGCATTGCCTACGGCGTGCGGCACAACCTCGAGGCGATGACTGCCGCGGGCGGGCAGGCGCAACGGCTGGTCGCGGTAGGCGGCGGCACCAAGGGTGGGCTGTGGACCCAGATCGTCACCGATGTGACCGGCCTGCCGCAGCAACTCCCGGCCGATACCGTCGGGGCCTGCCTCGGCGACGCCCTGCTCGCGGCGGCGGCCGTCGGCGTCGATACCGCGGGCTGGAACCCCGTCATCGGCGTGGTGGAACCCGATCCGGAGCGCGGAGCAATTTACGCTGCGTACTACCAGCGCTACCGCGAGATGTACGAATCCACCAGGCATATCGCGCATTTCCTTGCGGCGGAACAGCACCGATCCGCACCTCCCCCATAAGCCCGTGCCTGTGCGAGGATGCAAGGTTGCCGATAGGACAGTGATCGCGAGGGATCTCGATGCCGACCATGACCCTGACCCGAAATAACTTCGACGCGACCGTCGCGAACAGTCATATCGTGCTGATCGACTGGGGCGCGCAATGGTGCGAGCCATCGCGCCGCTTCGCCGAGGTCTTCGAGGCATCCTCGGACCTGCACCCCGAGATCGTCTACGGCACGGTCGATATCGACGCCGAACAGCATCTGACCCAAGTGGCCAAGATCGAGGCGTATCCGACCCTCATGGCCTTCCGCGAGGGCCTGCTTGTGTACTCGGAGGCCGGAGCGATGGCCGCCGAATCGATGGAGGAACTGGTGCAGCAGATCCTCTGGCTGGATATGGACCAGTTCCGGCGCGAGCTGGCCGAGCTCTCGGCCAGCGTGTCGGCCGGCGAACCCGAACAGCCGCAGACCGGCTTCACCTACCAGAAGCGCGCGGGCCACGCGGCGGTGACCGACCGATACGGCTGGCCGGGGCTGTGAGCGCGCCGGAGTCGGAACTCTGGCGCCTGGATGCCGCGCGCACCCGCTCGATCAGTGCGGAGAATCCGACCGGCGCCCCCGGTGCGGGTGCTCGCGCGACCGATGGCACCGGCGCACACGCGGCGCGGCTGCTCGGCCCCGGCTGGAAAGTCTCACCCTCCATTCACCTGGCGGCGGGCGAAACCGCAACGCTGGCAGATATTTCCGGCCCCGGTGTACTCCGGCACTGCTGGCTCACCACCGACCGCAGCGCGCTCGGGATGATCACCCTGCGCATGTATTGGGACGCCGAGGCACGGCCCGCGATCGAGCTGCCGCTCGGCGACTTCTTCTGCAATGGCTGGGACGAATTGGCGCTGGTGCGATCGGAAATGGTGGTCGTCGCCCCGGCCGGAGGCCTGAACAGCTACTGGCCCATGCCTTTTCGCGCGCACGCCAGGATCACCCTGCACAATGGCAGTGCGCGTGCGGTTCCGGTCTACTACCAGTTCACCTACACCGAGCAGGACGTCCCTGCGGACGCCGGATATCTGCACGCGCTGCGGCGCACCGGCACACCGCTGGGCGCGCCCGCCGTGCACACCATCCTCGACACGGTGCCCGGACCGGGCCGGTATGTCGGCACCTACCTGGCCATCCGGCCGGGCGCACCGGGCTGGTGGGGTGAGGGCGAGCTGAAGTTCTACCTCGACGGCGACACCACCCATCCGACGCTGTGCGGCACCGGCACCGAGGACTACTTCGGCGGCGCCTGGAACTTCGACCTCGACGGCGCCTACCGCACCTATTCGACGCCCTACCTCGGACTGCACCAGGTGCTGCCGTCGGATGAGATCTACCGGCCACAGCAGCGATTCGGCATGTATCGCTGGCATATCCGCGATCCCATCTGCTACCAGCGGGAGTTGCGCGTGACAATGCAGGCGCTCGGCTGGCATGACGACGGCACGTACCTGCCGCTGGAAAACGCGGATATCGCGACGACGGCGCTGTGGTATCAGGGCCTAGTGCGGGCTTAGGTCCTCGTCATCCGGCAGTTCCATCGCGAGTAGCTCATCGGCGCGGGACAGGGCATCGTCCATCGCCGATTCGATGCCGTCCATCATCGACAACCCGTCCAGCAGGCCGGACAGCTCGCGACGGGTGGCTTCCAATTCCGCGACCGCCGGGTCGACGCGATACCACCCGACGCCGTCACACCACCAAGGGTCCTCGTCGATCCACGCCCACATCACATCACGCACCAGCCGGGCGTCGGGGGTGTACATCTGGAAGCAGTCGCCCGCCCCGTCCGCGCGGTGCTCCAGTTCGTAGACGTTGTCGGGCAGCAGGCGAGCCTGGATGTAGGCGTGCTCGCCGCGGCTGACCACGATCGCGGGGCAGTCAAGGTCGGGTTGTGCGTGCAGCAGATCGTCCAGCAGCGGATCCGTCAGGGCGGGCAATGTGGTTCCGTCGCCCGTGCGGACGTGCACGTCGGCGTGCCGGTCCGGGTCGTCGCTCACCGCGACAGTCTGCCTCATCCGGAAATCCGCGGTGCGGCGGGGCGAAATGCGACGCGATGCCGGTGTCCGGGTGCAAGGTAGTGCTATGCGTGCGGTCGTGATCGAGACGCCACGGAATTTCTCGGTGCGGACGGTGCCGGATCCGACACCCGGTCCCGGCCAGGTCGTGGTCCGGGTGGACGCGGTCGGGATCTGCGGTACCGATGTGCACATTGTCGACGGCGAGTTCCCGCCGACGCCCTATCCGATCGTGCCGGGCCACGAGTTCGCCGATGCCACCGCGACCACCGCCGACGAATTCGACCGCCCGCAGGGCTGGGAGGTGGTCATCGACTGCACCGGCGCGATCGCCGCCATCGAGGATGGGCTCGGCCGGGTGCGCCGAGGCGGGGTGTTCCAGCAGTTCGGCGTGGCGCCGGGGACGGCGACCGCATCGATTTCGCCGTTTCGGATCTACCACGACGAGATCACCATCGTGGGTTCGATGGCGGTGCTGCACAGTTTCGGGCGCGCGGTCGAACTCATGGGCAAGGGGGTGATCGATGCCGACACCATGATCACCCACGGCTTCGGTTTGCCCGAATTCGCCGATGCGCTACAGACTTTCCGTGACGGCACCGGTCGCAAGATCCAGATTCGACCGGATCGGGATTCCGGCGGGGTGTCCGCCTGATGGCCACCGTCGTCGGAGTCGACAGCTCCACCCAATCCTGCAAGGTCGTCCGCTGTGATGCCGATACCGGCGAGATCTTGGCGCAGGCATACGCCCCGCACCCGGATGGCACCGAGGTTTCCGCGGAATCCTGGTGGCAGGCACTGTGTTCGGCGGGCGACGGATTGCTCGATCGGACCGATGCGGTGGCGGTGGCGGGTCAGCAACAGGGGCTGGTCGCACTCGACGCCGACGGCCAGCCGGTACGGGATGCGTTGCTGTGGAACGATATTCGCTCGGCACACGCGGCCGAGGAGTTGATCGCCGAACTCGGCGGCCCGCAGCCGTGGGCCGATGCCGTCGGCAGTGTGCCCTTGGCCGCGTTCATCGTCGCCAAACTGCGCTGGCTGGCCGATCACGAACCCGCACACGCCGACCGGACACACCGGGTGCTGCTGCCACACGACTATCTCACCTGGCGGCTGCGGGGTGGGCCGTCGGATCGCACGGTCGAACCGACCACCGACCGCGGCGAGGCGTCGGGCACCGGCTACTGGTCGCCCGCGACCGGGGCCTATCGCAACGACCTCCTGGCGCTGGCTTTCCGGGGCCGCACGCCGGAACTCCCCCGCGTCGCCGGACCGGCCGAAGTGGTCGGACGCACGCCCGCCGGCGCGCTGGTCGCGGCGGGCACCGGTGACAATGCCGGCGCCGCACTCGGTTTGGGCATCGAGTACGGTGATGTCGTGATGTCACTGGGCACCAGCGGCACTGTCTACACCCGGGCCGCAGCGCCCAGCGCCGACGCCGCCGGAGCAATCGCCGGATTCGCCGATGCGACCGGCGCTTTCCTGCCGCTGGTCTGCACGCTCAATGCCGCCCGGATACTGGATTCCACCGCCGCCCTGCTCGGCGTGGACCTGCCCGGGTTGGAAACCCTTGCGCGCCAGGCACCCCCGGGTGCGGAAGGGGTCGTACTCCTGCCCTACCTGTCCGGGGAACGCACCCCGAATCTGCCGCACGCCACCGGCAGTCTGCACGGTCTGCGACCGGAAACCCTGCGCCCCAGCCATATTGCCCGCGCAGCGTTCGAGGGCATGCTCTGCAATATGGCCGACGCGCTCGACCGCCTGCGCGCCATCGGAATACCGATCCACCGCGTACTGCTCATCGGCGGTGCGGCCCGCTCCCGTCTGGTCGCCGAACTCGCCGCCCAGATCATCGGGGTCACGGTTATCGTGCCCGAGCCGAACGAGTACGTCGCGCTCGGAGCCGCCCGGCAGGCGGCATGGGCCCTCGGCGGCTCGGAGCGGCCACCGCAATGGACCGCACGCACCGCCGGCGAGGTTCACGTAGCCGGCGACGGCGGGGCGATCGGTCGGCGCATCCGAGCCGAGTACGAGCGCGCACAACGGGCCGTCTTCGCTCGATGAGAACGCCGCCTAGCAGCGCAAATACCGCAGCGCGCGAAACGCAGGTGGCCGAATTCGCGATGTTGTAGTACAAGCATTTCCACCTGCTGTCGAGTGAGGATCGGCGGCACCGTACCCGGGGGATCATCATGGAATCCGCGCACCCACCGCGACGTCGGCTCGTCGTCTACGTCGCCGGTCTTTCCGAACCGCCGCACGCGGCCAAGGACCTGTTCAACAAGCTGCGACACGAGCCGGGATACGGGCCCGACGAGGCCGTCTACTGGCAGTTCCCGGAGCCGGTCACCCGGCTGAGTCGGGGCAGTCTGACCGCACGCTGCCGCGATCTCGCCGATCGCATCGACGCGTACTGGAGCGGACCGCGCCGGACCTCGGAGATCGTCCTCATCGGACACAGCATCGGCGGCGTCATGCTCCGCTACGCCTTCCTACAGGCACTGCGCGGTCTCGACGGCCCGCAATTGGCCTGGGCCGATGCGGTCACCCGCATCGTGCTGCTGGCCGCGCCGAACCGCGGCATAGATCTCGACCGCGCGCCATGGCCGTGCCGGGTGGCGGCGAAGCTGCTGGCGCCGCTGCTGCGGATGTTCACCGTGTTCGACCTGCTCTGCGGCACACCGTTCATCACCAACCTGCGCATCCAATGGCTGCGCGAAATATCCGATCTCGGCAAGAAGGCGCCGACCGTCGTGCAGGTGCGCGCCACGAATGATTGGGCGGTGGACCGCGAGGACAGCCGCGATCTGGAATCGCTGCCCACCGGCGTACAGAAGCTGATGCCCAATTCGACGCACGGCGATATCGCGTGCACCGGACGCAAGGTCCGCGAGGACTACCCCGGGCAGCGCTACGACATCCTGCGCTGGGCCATTACCGAGGATGTCGCCGCCACCGATCCGAGCCCACTGCCCGAGCACGAGGCAACCATCAAGTCGGTTGTGTTCGCACTGCACGGAATTCGGTCCGGCAATGGTGAATGGCCGACCCAACTCGAGTCCAAACTGCACGAGTTCGAGAAGGACGTGCTGGTGGTGACCCCGTCGTACGGGCGGCTGTCGGCCTACGACTTCGCATTGCCGTTCACCCGGCGACGCAATCTGCGCTGGTTCGCCGATCAGTACAGCTACTATCGGGCCCGGCATCCCGACGTTCCGTTCCACTTCGTCGGTCACAGCAACGGCACCTATTTGTTCGGACAATCGCTCGAGCAGATTCCGGCGCTGGAATTCCACAATGTCTTCCTGGCGGGCAGTGTGCTGCCCCGCGAATTCGACTGGGTGAAATGCGCCGACAACGGGCAGATCCGCACCCTGGTCAATGTGTGCGCGAGCGCCGATAAACCGGTCGCCTGGCTGTGCAGCGCCCTGCGTGGGCTCGGTATGCGCGATGTCGGTGTCGGCGGATTCACCGGATTCGACTCCGTTCCGCCCGGCACGCTGCAGGTGCGCTACATCAAGGGCGGGCACGGTGCGGCCCTGGTGAACCGGCGGCTGCCCGGTGTCGTCGGTTTCGTCCACGGCGGCGAACCGCCCTGCGAACCCGAGCACACCGAGCC
Organism: Nocardia sp. NPDC004604; assembly: GCF_040609795.1. Classification (NCBI taxonomy): domain Bacteria; kingdom Bacillati; phylum Actinomycetota; class Actinomycetes; order Mycobacteriales; family Nocardiaceae; genus Nocardia; species Nocardia sp. NPDC004604. Next base: position 2,610 of record NZ_JBEXLC010000035.1, on the reverse strand, counting down.
CACCGAGTTCTTCGGGCTGATGTCGCGTTCCGCGCCCATGGTGACCTCGCTGACCGGTGCGGCGCTGATCGGCCTTGGCTGCCTCACCGTCGCCACGCTCGGCCCGCTGCTCGGCCTCGGCATCGTCGGCGGACTGCTGGCGGCCACCTATGCCGGACTCAAGGTCGCCTGATATTTGTTTTCGCGAGAGCCCTCCGGCTCGTGCGACCATGTAGGAGATACCGGTAGTACCGGATACCCGAGTGGATGCGAGGTGCTGAGATGATCGCGCCGTCGCCGCCACCATCGTCGGCGGCCGTCTCCTCTACGAATACGGCGAATTCGCCCCGGGTTTCGGCACCACCATCCACGCGGGCACCTTCCTCACCGCCCAGCGAAACGCCAACCGATGAATTTCCGGGCGCAGGTCCGTCTCAGATCATGGAAAGGACCGTATGGACGGGCGGAGGAGGCTCGATGACAGATACCGAGGTGCGTAAGGCGATCGAGGCCGAGCGGGGTGAGTTGGCGGATCTGCTCGGTGGGCTTGATGCCGGGCAGTGGGATGAACCGACATTGTGCGCCGGGTGGCGGGTGCGGGAGGTCGTCGCGCATATCACCATGCCGTTTCGGCTGACCACACCGAGATTCGCACTCGAAATGCTCAAGGCGCGTGGGAATTTCAACAGGATGGCGGATAAGACGGCACGAGCCGACGCCGCGGTGCTCACGGCCGATGACCTGATAGCCGCGGTGCGGGATAACGTGACTCATCCGTGGAAGCCGCCGGGTGGCGGGTTCGCGGGTGCGCTGAGTCATGACGTCATCCACGGCTTGGATATCACCGTCGCGTTGGGGCTGGACCGGGTGGTTCCGGCGGATCGGATGCGTTTGGTGCTCGGCGCACTCTCGCCGAGGAGTGTCAAGTATTTCGGCGTCGACCTGGACGGGATCGAATTGCGGGCCGACGATCTCGACTTCAGTTACGGCACTGGGTCGGTGCTCGCGGGCTCGGCTCAAGATCTGCTGCTGGTGTTGTGCGGGCGGACACTGCCCGCAGGGAGTGTGCGCGGCGACGCGGCCGCGCGATTCACCGCGTCCGGGTAGGCCGCGAGAGTGCCGGTGTCGCCGTCGCGGCGACACCGGCACGTGCTGGATCACAGTGTCCAGCAACGGCATCCGCGGCTCAGTTCTTCGTGAGCAGCTTCGCCCGCAGTGCGTCGAGCGTCGCAGCGTCGACCCCGAGACCGTCACTGAGGAACCGGTCGAACGACCCGTACGACGTCTGGACCTGATCGAAGGCCACGTCCAGGAAGTCGCGCTGCACACCGAGAATGGGTTCCCACAGTGCGCGATCGGTCACCAGCCCCTGGGCGACGAGCCCATCGAGCAGCGCCTTGTTCCCGGCCGCCAAATTGTCATTGGAATCCAGGAAGTCGCTGTAGATCTGCCCCTTCGGCACATCCAGTGCGCTCATCAGGATCGCGGTCATCCAGCCGGTGCGGTCCTTGCCCGCCGTGCAGTGGTACAGCACCGCACCCTGCGCGGTCGCAATATCCCTGAACGCCTGCGCGAATTGGGCGCGTGCGGACGGATTCGAGACGAACCAGCCGTAGTAATCGCGCATGATCTGGGCGGCCTTGCCGCCGCCGAGCGCCTCCTGCTGCGCGGCCGGTCCGGCCTGGATCAGTCGCGCCACCATGAGGTAGAAGTCATTGGCGGGATCGTAGACCGGCTGCTCGGTTCGGCGAATGGCGGCCGGGAGCTGATCCGGATCGCGACCGGTTTCGGTCGGGCTGCGGAAGTCGATGACCTGACTGATATTGAACGACACCAGCTTCTGCTGGTCGCTCGCACCGAGTTTGGCCAGCGCGTCGGAGCGGTAGACGACGCCGGTCGCGAGCTTGCTGCCGCCCTTGGCCGGATAGCCGCCGATATCGCGGGCATTCGGCGCATGCGCCAGACCCATCGGCCGATCGGCCTGGCCCGGGGAGAGGAGGACGGGCGCGGCCGGACCCGATAGCGCCGGACCCGCCGATGCCGGACCGGCCAGCGCCGGGAGGACGCCGACGAGCACTGCGGCGGCGGCCGCGACAGCGCCGCGGTAAGCGCGCGAATTCTTCACGAGGGGTGTTCCTTTCATCATGGGCCGCAAGAGGTCCGCGGCCCAAGCTTCGAGCCGGGCTCAGTCGGCGAGCAGGGTGACCGTCCCGGCCGCACCGTCCACGCGCACGCGCTGACCATCGGCGAGCCGGGTGGTGGCGGTCTTGGTGTCGACGACACACGGAATGCCGAACTCGCGAGCGACGATCGCAGCATGCGATGCGGAGCCGCCGATATCGGTGATCACCGCGGCGGCGTAGGCGAACATGGCAGTGTGCCCGGTATCGGTCACCGCGGCGACCAGAATGTCACCGGGCTCGATATCGTCGTCCAGCGACAGCACCAGCTTCACCCGGCCCTCCACCACACCGGGGCAGACACCGATGCCGGTCAGGCTCTCGTCGGCGGTGAGTGCGGGCGCCTCGGCGACCGGTTCCCAGTGTCCGGCAATGACATCCGGCATCCGGATGGCCTGCAGCCGAAGCCGTTCGGCGCGCCTGCGGGTCACCTTGTCGGCCGCATCGGCCG
>NZ_JBEXLC010000034.1:0-67027 GCF_040609795.1 Nocardia sp. NPDC004604 | reverse complement strand
AACCGACTTTCTATGTGGTGTGACTGTAGTTCAGAGGTGTGCTATTCCGTTCTGTTGTATATCGGTGCGGTGTGGGCGCGTCCCCGCCCACACACGGAGGTTGACCAGTGATTCCATGCTCTGACCTGCTCCGATATGTGACACACCTGCCGGAAGTCGGCTTTTCGGCGCTCTCGGGAATGTTTGCTGGTGGGGGTGATCGACGGTGATCACACCTGTCGTCCGGAAACGACGACGGCGTTTGACGATCGTGACACCAATACGTCGGCCGGAACGCCACCCGAGATGCCGGAGCGATGAACGATCAGCCAGACGTCCGACAGTATCTCCATCGTGGACACCGCCATATGAACTGCAGGCATCGTCAGCCCTGGGACGCTATCGACCCGGGGGGAGCGGCAGCTCGAGGCGCGGCCTTCAGTCGTGGTCGTCATGGTCACCGCCAAGGATCGGCCTCACGTTGGCCAGCAGAGTTGAGGCAGGGATACGGACATCTGCTCACTCCGTAAACCGACCGCATATTCAACAAATCCCGTCAGATCGGCAGGTCTTCGATTTGTTGCGTGTGTCGATGTCGAGACAGCTCCGTCTCGGCGTTGGCCATGCGTCCGACAGGCTCGCCGTCCGTTCAGAACGGTTGGGTCGCAAGTTTGCTCTCCGGCAGGACACACAAAACATGGGCAACTGGGAAACGCCTGGTCATCATCGGCATTGGGGCAGCGATCTTGTCGGCCGGCGGAGCAGTTATGTAGCCTCCCGGAGTGACCGCTGCCCATCCGCAACGATCTGCGGAATTCCCTGACATCGGCGTGTAGGGGCCGGGCGGGTGTGACGGGTTCAGAGTGTGGGCCGACTGCTCGGGCGTAATGCTTGGCTCTCGCTGTGGAGGTGCGCTGGTGGTTTCGGTGTCAAATGATGGAAGAGGCGAGTCGCAGGGGTTGTTCGAGACTACCGACAATGTGTTGCTGCCGGTGTCCGTGATGCGCCATGCTGTCGCCGCCGGGCTCGAACCGGACAGGCTCGCACGCGAATCGGGATTACCCAGCTGGACGATCACAGGCAACGAGGAGTATCGAGTTCACAGTGCACAGTATCTACGCACATGGGAAGTGGTGGAGCGCGGCCTCGATGACGCGAATGTGGCGGTACGGATAGCCGAGCGGTACGTGGTCGGCCAAGTCGGTTTGTACGACTACCTTTTCAAGACCGCGCCCAGCCTCGGGGCGGGCCTGGCGCTATGCGGTCCGTTCGTGGGCGCGATCAGCACGAACTTCCGTTTCGAGCCGGGCCCGGAGACCGAGCGGGAGGTCAGTTTCGAAGTTTCGATGATCAACGGTGATGGCCGCGGCCGGGATCTCGCGATGCAGTGGGCGCTGGCGGCCATCTTCACACGCAGCCGGCTGGTTACCGAGGCCCCAGTGAACCCCGTGCGTGTTGCCTTCCGTCAGCGGGCCCCCCGAAACCATGACGGCCTGGTCGAAGTGTTCGGTACGAACGATATCGAATTCGATGCACCTGTGGACCGGATCGCCATCCTCAAGGCCGACCTGGAACTCCCGCTGTCTACCGCTGACGCGCAGCTTGCCGCGATCCTGCAACGCCACGCTGCCACGCAGCCCGTTCCTCCGCCGCGTGCCACGACCTGGTTGGATCATCTGGCTGCTGTCATATCGTCTGCCTTGGACGACGATTCGGCCACGGTCGACCGTGTGGCCGCCCGCATGTTCATGAGTCGTCGCTCACTGCAAAGAAGACTGGCTGAAAACGGTACGAGTTGGCGCACCGAACTCGACCGGGTACGGCGAAACCGCTTCGAGGAGGCGGCAGCAGAGCGGCCGCTTACCCGGTTGGAGCAGGCTGGGCTGCTGGGGTATAAGGATCGGCGTTCCGCTCGGAGGGCTGTGCAGCGTTGGGGCAACTGACAGCAAGTCTCCGAAGTTGGCACGTTTTTGCCTTGTGGTAGGCACATTCGATCCTCCTTGTCACGGCGGGCATGCGGTGAAACTGGCGTATGAGTGCGGTTGCCCCGCATCTGGATCGGTGGTGAGTGAGGAACGCGTGGTACAGATAATGCTCCTGGGTGAAGTGGGGATTTCGACGACGGACGGGACTTTGCAGCGGGTAGGTGGTCCGCGCGTTCGGTTGTTGTTGGCATTGCTCGCGCTGCAACCCGGCCGTGCTGTGCGCTGCGCTACGCTGATCAGCGCGATCTGGGATGGCAGCCCTCCGGCAGAGCCGGCGAACGCCTTGCACACATTGGTGAAACGGTTGCGTGCCGTGCTACCGCCGAGTGTTTCGGTCGAGTCCAGCGCCGGAGGCTATCGATTGCGGGCCGAGATCGACGACATCGACGTCCATCGGTTCGCCTATTTGGTCGATGAAGGTGTCAGCCAAGCGGCGGCCGGGGAATCTGGTCCTGCTGCGCGGACGCTCGATACCGCACTCGGCCTTTGGCGGGGTGAAGCATTCGCCGATCTGGCAGACATTCCTGACCTGTGCTGGCACGCGGATCGATGGAATGAGCTGCGGCTCGATGCGGTCGAGGCGCGCGCCGACGCCTATCTGTCGCTGGGCCGGGGGTGCGAACTCGTCGCGTCGCTCGCGCGGGAACGGCAAGATCGGCCGTTGCGGGAATCCATGGCGGCCAGATTGATTCAAGCCCTCGCGGCCAGCGGTCAACAGGCCCGTGCCCTCGAGGTGTTCGACACCACGCGGGACCTGCTGCGCACCGAACTCGGGGTGTCGCCGTCGCGGGAGCTGGCGCAGGCTCGGGCCCGAATCGCCAGCGGCGCACACGTTTCCGCTCAACGTTTGCCGGTGCGCATTACCAGCCTCATCGGGCGGGAAGCAGATCTGGAAAGGCTCGATCCGACGTTGGGCTCGGTCCGACTGCTGACCTTGACCGGACCAGGCGGAGTCGGTAAGACCAGCCTCGCAGTCGAAGCAGCGAACCGCTTGGCGTCACAGCGGTCTGGCGGGTGCCGACTGGTCGACCTGGCCGCGGCCGGCCACTCGGAGGCCGCGGGTGAGGCCATCCTGGCCCAGCTCGGAAGCCTGAAATCGACTCGGAGCCGACTTGACCTGCCGGTGGGGACGCGCATCGGGCGTCGAGAGCTGCTGCTGATACTCGATAGCTGCGAGCATGTGCCCGACCTCGCCCCATTGGTCTCGGAGCTGCTCAAACGGTGCCCGAATCTTACGATCCTCGCGACCAGCCGGGAGCCGCTCGGTGTCGACGGGGAAACGCTATTTCCGGTTCAGCCGCTGGCATTGCCGGCGCCCGGCTCGACATCCGCCGATGTCCTCGAATCGCCTGCGGTTCAACTATTTCTGGACCGCGCGCGAGCGGCGCGATCAGGTTTCGTGCCGACCGACGCCAACTGTGAAACACTCGGTGCCATCTGTCGCAGGCTCGACGGCATCCCGCTGGCTTTGGAGCTGGCCGCCGCACGTGTCCGCTCCTTGTCGCCCGAGCAGATCCTCGATCGGCTCTCCGACCGCTTCCACCTCCTGGTCGGCAACCGGGCCGCCGTGGAACGGCATCGCTCGCTCCATGCCGCGATCATGTGGAGCTGGAAAGCGCTCAATCTAAATGAATGTGCAGTGGCACAACAACTTTCGACCATGCCGGAGGGTGCGTCACTGGAGATCCTCGAGGAGATCTGTACCGGCGAGGTGATCGAGCCGTTGACCGCGCTCGTGAACAAGTCACTCGTGGAATTCGATGGTCGGCGCTACCGAATGTTCGAGACTATCAGGGCATTCGCCGAGCATCACGCAGCGTAACGGCCACGCTGCATGCCGAGGAACGCTCAACCAGGACGTCGGCCTTCGCCCCCCAGGTGACGACGCTGGGCACTGTGCTGCGGGCGATCTGTCAGGGCTGCGGTGACAAGTGCGGGATGTGGCCCCAAATATCGCGTCAGCGTCTAAAGGTCTCTCTCCCTGGCATTCGGGTGCCAGCGGACTGTCAGCGGGGCCGGGCACGCTGTCTGCCGACCTGGCATCCGTGCCAGAGGTCTCGGGTGAGCCACCATGTCCGATCGTAGGAAAGATCTTGAAGGCGAGTAACCAATGACATTCGAGGAAGTCCCGCCACGCGCGGGCCGGACGGAATGGACCGCGCTCGCGGTACTGATCCTGCCGCTGCTACTGGTGTCGATGGATGTGTCGGTGCTCTATTTCGCGGTGCCTTTCATCGTCCGCGACCTGGATCCCAGTGCGACACAACAGCTGTGGATATTCGACATATACGGGTTCGTGCTGGCCGGGCTGCTGCTGACCATGGGCGCGATCGGTGACCGCATCGGCCGGCGGCGACTGCTGCTCATCGGCGCGGTGGGGTTCAGTGCGGCCTCGTTCGCGGCGGCGTACGCGCCGAATGCAGAGGCGCTCATCGGGGCTCGCGCGGTGCTGGGTGTGGCGGGTGCGACACTCATGCCGTCCACGCTGGCGCTGATACGCAATATCTTCGCCCACGACGCCGACCGCACCAAGGCGATGGCGGTTTGGGCCGGTGTGATGAGTAGCGGTGTGGCTATCGGCCCGGTGCTCAGTGGCGCACTGCTGCAATACTTCTGGTGGGGGTCGGTGTTTCTGATCAACATCCCCGCGATGGCACTGCTATTGGTGCTGGCTCCGATGCTGCTACCGGAATATCGCGGCGTGCGCACCGGCCGGTTCGACGGCATCAGCGCGATCCTGTCGCTCGCGACGGTGATGCCGATCATCTATGGCATCAAAGAATGGGCCGCGAACGGATTCACGATGGCTCGCTTTGCTTCTCTGACCATCGGCCTCCTGATCGGTGCGTTGTTCGTCGTGCGTCAGCGAAGAGTTCCCGGTTCGGTGCTCGACGCGAGCTTGTTCACCCACCGCGCCTTCACAGCGTCGGTGGTTGCTCAACTGCTCGGTATGTTCGCCCTCGTCGGCAACGCCGTTTTCGTCACGCAGTATCTGCAGTCGGTGCTCGGTATGAGCCCGTTTGTCTCCGCGGTGTGGAGCCTCGCCCCTGCCGTACTGGTAGGCGGCGCCGCCCCACTGACTGCCGTGCTGGCCCCGAGAGTGGGGTCCGGCCCGGTGGTGACGGCCGGATTCCTCGTCGCCGCATCGGGTTTCGTGGTCATGGCACTGATCGGCGTGCACGCACTGGTCCCGGTCCTGATCGGCGCCGCCCTACTGGGGGCGGGATTGGTGATGGTGATGACCCTTGTCACCGATCTTGCCGTCGGTGCGGTGGCCACCGATCGCGCCGGTGCCGCATCTGCGGTCTTGGAGACCGGCGGCGAATTCGGTGGCGCGCTGGGCATCGCAGTTCTCGGCAGCATCGGCGCGGCCGTCTACCAAAGCCGCATCGACACGGCCATCTCCACGGATCTACCCGCGCAGACCGCCCACACCGTCCGTGAAACCCTCGGCGGTGCGGTCGGAGTCGCTGCCCGCCTGCCCGCCGCCACCGGTGACCCACTGCTCGCGGCCGCCCGCGCCGCCTTCACCGACGGCCTCAACACCATGGCTATCGCCGGTGCGGTTGTCATGATCCTCGCCGCCCTCGCGTGCGGCGTCCTGCTGCGGCCGAGCCGACTGGCCGAGTCGGCAGATTGTCCTACTGACCAGCGCTTTTCAGGAGCATCGAAATGAGTATCGTGTCCGGGCCGATCTTCCAGGTGGCGTGGGTGGTTCACGACCTCGACTCGGCCGAGAAGGAGTTCGGCGAGTTCTACGGCGTTGAGAGGTGGGCGCGGGTGCCGGGCATCCATTTCGGCCCGGACTCGTGTCGCTACCGCGGCGAGCCCGCCGATTTCACCGTCGATTCCTCGCTTGGGTACGCCGGCGGACAGCAGGTAGAACTGATCGTTCCGGTCTCAGGGGAGAGCCTGTACACCGAAGCGCTGGACCGGTCCGGCCCAGGCCTGCATCATATCGCCTGGGTTCCCGACGATTTCGACGCCGCACTGGCCGAGGTCCAAGCGGCCGGATCGCAGATCCTGCAGCATGGCGCCTTCGCCGAGATCGGCATGGAGTCCGTCTATTTCTCCGGCGGCCCGCTAGGGTCGTATATCGAGCTCCTGCGGTTGTCGCCGCAGGTGCGCGCGATGTTCGACGACCTGGTTCCCGAGGGGTACCGGAATCCCTGGCAGCCGGTCTGACCTTATGGGGGCCGCAGCTCGTTGCCGCCCCCCATTCGCCCATCGCCAACCAGGAATAACCCGCCCCTTCGGCGCCGGACACCAGGCAGCCAATATGCTGAACATCAGCGTTTAGTTCAGCTCAACGATTGGCATCCATGATCAACCGTCTCGAACTCGAGGCTTTCCTCATCCTCGCAGAGGAGCGACATTTCGGTCGAACAGCGCAGCGTCTGTACGTGACCACCGGCCGCATCAGCCAGACCATCCGCAACCTCGAACGCGATGTCGGCGCACCGCTTTTCGAGCGGACCAGCCGCAAGGTGCAGCTCACACCGCTCGGTTCGCAGCTGCGCCAACGGCTCCTTCCGGCATGGGATCAGATCGCGGCAGGTCTAGAGGAAGCACGTTCATATGCCCGCGGCTCCTGCGGGGTGCTCCGCGTCGGTTTCGTCAGTTCGGCGGCGGGCCAATTGGCCATCCAGGCGTCCGGCCTGTTCGAACAGCGGCTTCCCGGCTGGCATGCCGAGCCGAAAGAGGTGACTCCGACCGACTGTCTGAAGGTGCTGCGCGAGAGGGACATCGATGTCCTGATCGTGGCCCTGCCACACGATGAGCCCGATATGGTCACCGGCCCCACGCTGTTCCGCGAGAACCGGGTGTTGGCCGTGGCGCGTACCCATCCGTTCGCCGCGCGCCAGGCCGTCACGCTGAGCGACATCGCCGAGATCGGCCTGCTGCGCATGACATCGACAGGGAATTTTCCGCACGGCTGGCGCGACGATCGTCTGGAGCGAGACGCCGGCGATCGCTTCGATACTGTTTCCGAGGCGCTCGGACTGATCGGAGCCGGCCGTGGCGCGTATATCTTCGGCGCACAGATGTTGCACTTCCACGCCCGTCCCGATGTCCGCTACATCCCAGTTCTCGACGCACCGCCGGTGGTCTGGGCACCGACCTGGCTGGCCGCCCGCGACGGTGACGCCATCCGAGGTTTCGTCGAGGCTTCGGTCGACACTCCGATCATCGATTACGGTTCCGGCCCGCTGTCTGATCGTTGAGCGCCGTTACACGCTCGTGTCAAGTATCGAGCTTGTTCCTGTCCTGCGAACGCCCCAAGCTATGAGGGGGCAAACACCGCGCCCTCGGCAGGCACGGTCGCGGCGCCCGGGCGATCAGGTGAGCAAGCGGGGTTCCGATGCAGGTACGACTCTTGGGCACGGTGGGGCTCATCCCCGACGACGGATCGTTCGTTCCGGTCGGTGGTCCGTTGGTCCGGAAGCTCTTCGCCCTGTTGGCGTGGGAACCCGGCAGGACAATCGGCTACGACCGGCTCGCGGACAGTATCTGGGGTGACCAACCGCCGGCCAATATCGCGAATGCGCTACAAACGCTGGTGAAGCGGCTACGACCGACACTGGCCCCGGAGTATCGGATCGAGGCCGTCGGGCCGGGATACCGGCTCGTCGCGGATGCGGACCACGTCGACGCGCACCGGTTCACCCGATTAGCGGCGGAGGGAACATCGTTGTTGTCGGGCGGTCAGCTCAGCTCGGCGGCTACCGCACTGGATGCCGCTCTCATGCTCTGGCAAGGTCCGGCGCTGGCCGACGTGCCCTGCGATCCGGTCCTGGACTTCCGTGTCACCCAACTGAACGAGCAGCGACTCGCCGCGATCGAGGCACGCGCGGACGCCTACCTGGCGCTAGGACGCGGCACCGAACTGGTCGACGCGCTCGTAGCCGAATCGAGAGCGAACCCATCCCGAGAGACGTTGGCCGCCCTCTTGATCGAAGCCTCGGCCGCCGCACAGCGTCAGACGGCTCCGACCCTACCGGTCCGGCTGACCAGCTTCGTCGGCCGCGATGCCGACGTCGAGCGAGTGGTCGAACTGCTGAGCGAGGCCCGGCTGCTGACTTTGACCGGGCCCGGCGGCTCCGGCAAGACAAGTCTCGCTATCGCCGCCGCGACGGTTGCATGCTCGCGTCAGGACGGCGGGTGCCATCTGATAGAGCTGGCGTCCATCGCGGATCCCGGCACCGTCGGCGACCACATACTCTCCGAACTGGGCATTCCGACGAACCGCGACGCAGAACGCTGGGATCCGCTGCGACGCCTAGTAATCGGTATCGCCGACCGCCGTCTGCTGCTGATCCTCGACAACTGTGAACACCTGCGCAGTGTGCCCGAACTGGTAATCGGAATGCTCCAGAGCTGTCCGCGGGTGACCGTACTGGTCACTAGCCGTGAGCCGCTCGGCGCCGCAGGCGAAGTGCTCTATTCGGTACCGCCGCTCGAGCTACCGCTACCGCGGGCGGGACGTGCTGAAGCTCTGAGAGCACCTGCGGTGCAACTGTTTCTGGATCGCGCGCGGGCAGTGCGCGCAGATTTCACCCTCACCGACGAGAACTGCGCTGGCGTCTGCGCCATCTGCCATCGGCTCGACGGTATCCCGTTCGCGTTGGAACTCGCGGCGGCGCGAATCCGCGTACTGGCCGTGGGTGCGATTCTCGAGCGCCTCGATGATCGCTTCAGCCTGCTGACGGGTTTTCGCGCCGCGGTGCCACGCCATCGCACTCTGCACGCCGTGGTGGCGTGGAGCTGGGAGCTGTTGTCGGATGCCGAACGGACACTCATTCAGCAACTCTGTGTATTCGCCGGTGGTGTCACATTGGACAGCGCCCAGCAGGTATGTGGCGACGACGTCACCGACCTGCTCATCGCACTGGTCGACAAGTCATTGATCGAGTTCGACGGCCGGCGGTACCGCATGCTCGAAACAATCCGGGCCTTCGCCTACGAGTCACTCGCTTCACCGGACCGCATTGCTTTCCAGCGTCGGCACGCCGACCACTACTTGCATCTGGTCGAACTGGCCGAGCCCGCCCTGCGGACGCCTGCCCAGCGCAGCTGGGTGCCGAAACTGGCAGTCGAGCACGACAACATCGTCTTCGCTCTCGGGTGGGCCGTCGCAGCACGCGACGTCGATCGGGCATTGCGGTTGTGCGGCAACATGATCTGGTACTGGATCCTGTGCGGGTTCCGGGCGGAAGCGCTGATCTGGCAGCGCCGAGTGCTGGATCTGGTCGGTGACGAGCCGCCGGTCGGCCTGGCAGCTGTCTACCTGGCGTGCTCCTACGCCGATCGGTTGCCGGAATACTTCGAATTGATCTCTTTGGGGATGGTCCGCGACGACACCGAGCGCTATTGCGCGCTTGTTACCCGAGCCTGCGGCGAGAAGCGACAGCCGCACCCCTTCTTCGTGATGCTTCCGGCGTTGCGCGAACTGAGGCGAGGTCGCCCCCAGGAACTCGAGAGCTGCATCGATTCCGGTGACCCGTGTCTGGCGAACAATTCGCTCACCCGGCGCGGGCTGGAACGGCTCGTCACGGGTCAGCCCGCCGCCGGTGCAGCCGATCTCGAGGCCGCCGCCGTACGCAGTCGAGCTATCGGGGAAACCCGGGCGTTGTGCCGTATCCTGCTGACCCTCGCCACCTATCGCGCGGGTGCGTACGGCACTGCGGCAACTCGACCACTCTTGGACGAGGCGGTCGGGCTGGTGTCCTCCTGGGTCGGCGCAAACGAGGTGGTCGCGGTGCACACCTGGATCGGGCAGTTGCGAGCCTGGACCGGCGATGTCACCGAGGCGCGCACGCATGCCACCGAGGCGCTCGGGCGCATAGATTCGACGGTCCGCGCGAGCACCGTGTGCTGGCTGCGTGTGGTGGAAGCCGACATCGCGCGGCAGACAGGCGACCGCGAGGAGGCCCTGTCACTGTACCGGCAGGCGATCACCGAACTCACGGCCTTGCGACTGGCGGGGCAGCCGTACAGTCACACCGCCAACGGTGCGGAGGTCTGGGGCCGCGCCGGGTACGCGATCACGCTCGCCGAAGCCGGTGAATACACAACAGCCCATGCCGAGTACGCCACGGCGAGAGCACTTTTGGATGGCCCCGGCTACCTAGAGCAGCACGCTCACCTCGGGACCGCTAACGCCGCCATCGCGCTTGCGAGCGGGCATCCTCGCCTCGCACTGACCATCATCGGTGGATGCGACACCCTGCACACGGGACAGCCGAACCAATACCGGGTACCCGACGCACAGCGCATCGTCGACGCAGCACAAGCCACCCTGAGCTCGGACTCGGTTCACCGGGCCCTCACCGCCGGACACGGACTTACCCCGGCCCGGCTCGCCACCCTGCAGGGCTGTGCCGAACATCCGGACCCAGCCGAAGACCCGCGAAGCCGAATCGCCTCGTAACTCGATCATTCGGATCGCGGCGCAGGCGAGTGGGTTCCACCGTGCGCCCGCGACCCGGGAACCCACACCAGGCCGAAGGCCGCGTGCCGCACTGGCAGCGGCTTGCCAGCGTATTGCCAGTGCGGGCGAGGATTCTTGACTGCGCAGGATATGAATTCGTCTCTGGAAGGACCCTCTATCATGGCTGTTCTCTGCATTCTCGATGTACACGGCATCACCACCGAGCAGTACAACGCGGTTGTCGAGCGCATGGGTGTCGAAGGGCACGCGCTGGGCAGCATCTACCTGCACATAGCCGCGGTAACGGAGGACGGGCTGCGGATCATCGAAATCTGGGACGAGAAGCAGGAATTCGAAACGTTCCTCGATCAGATCCTATTTCCGACCATGAAGGTACTCGGGATCGAGCAGACCCAGACTGTCACCGCCTTCCCGCTCCACAACGTGTTCACGCCTCGTCTCGAAGAGCTCCCGGGTCTCAGCCGCATGACCCAGGTCCCCTGACAGGTGCTCAACCATGCGTCTATCGAGATTTTCCAAACGCGCCTGCCTTCTTGTGGCCGCACTGACTGCTGCCACGTCCCTCGCTACATCTTGCTCCGACTCCGCGCCGTCTACCTCCTCCGTATCGGCAGCTGCTGAGCCGTTGCCCGGTTTCCACGATGGAACAATCGATCACGACGGGATCGCGGTCCACTACATCTACGGTGGTCATGGCCCGGCGATCGTGCTGCTGCACGGCTGGCCCGAATCCTGGCGAGCCTGGTCGAGGATCGCCCCCGGCCTCGCCCGGGATCACACCGTCTACGCGATCGACTTACGCGGCTACGGCGATTCCGGGTTGGCGAAATCTGATGAGGGTTACCAGGCGCTCGCGGTGACCACCGATATACACGCACTGGCGCAGCAGCTGAACCTGGGTCGCTTCGACCTCGTCGGTCATGATTGGGGCGGCGCGATCGCGCTGGCCTACGCGACCCAATACCGATCCGACATTGCGCATCTGGCCGTTCTCGAAGCACCCCCCAGCAGTGACTATCTCCATCTCGTGCAGACCAAACCCGATGTGTTCTGGTGGGATTGGTTGGCCAAAGGCCCCAAGGGCGAATTGCCCGAGGACCTCATCGCCGGCAAGGAAGCCCTGTTCTACGGCCACTTCTACGATGAAGCCGACGGTACGATAGACAGCAGCGAGCGCAATCAACTGATAGCTGCGCTGAGCAAGCCCGGCCGAACCCACGCCGCGCTCGAATACTTCCGACAACAGGATGTCGGAGAAAGACAGGTCGACGACCTTATCGCTCGCGACGGCAAACTCACCATCCCGGTGCTGGGCGTCGGTGGCGAACACAGTTTGGGTTCGGCCATCGGCAATCTACTCAACCGCGTCGCCGACCACGTCACCACCGACGTCGTGCCCGGGGCCAACCACTGGGTGCTGGAGGAAAACCCCGACTACGTTTCTGCCAGCCTGCGCACATTCCTCGCCAGCTAAAAACCTCGGATTCCCGGACCAGCGTGTGGCTGCCGATGTTCGGGTCGGATTCGAGTTCGCAGCGCCAGACATGCCGGCCGAAATTTCGCCAGGCGATGCGGTAGGACTCGTCGAACTCCAGGACTGTGTCCAACAGCAGCGCCGGATCCAGCATCATCTGCCGCAACTCCAGCCGGTCATGGTGCGTCGGCATGAGTTGACCGCACAACAGTGGCGGGTCGTTGAGGCGTTGCTGCCGGTGTCGGGGCCAAGGGCCGTCCCGCGGGTCGATGACCGGCGGGTGGTGAACGCGATGTTGTACAGGGCCAAGACGGGGATCGCGTGGCGGGATCTGCCTGAGCGGTACGGGCCGTGGAAGACGGTATACAACCGGTTTTGGCGGTGGTCACGTAACGGCACGCTGGCTGTGATGGTCACGCGAGTGCGGGTGATCGCCGACGCGGTTGATGAACTCGATAGGGAGGTGTCGGTGGATTCCTCGATCGTGCGTGCCCATGAGCACGCCGCCGGTGCCCGGGTGATTCGTGCCGGCGAGGAGCGGGTTCTACGACCTCGACGAGTCCGATGATCACGCGATCGGCCGGTCCCGTGGCGGTCTGACCACGAAGATCCGTCTGGCTTTCGACGGGCTCGGCCGTCCGTTGTCGATCGTGCTGACCGGTGGAAACGTCAATGACTGCACCGTGTTCACCCAGGTGCTGGCCGGGATCTGGATGCCGCGCCCGGGCCGCGGCAGGCCGTGGACCCGGCCGCGGCGGGGTGGTGGCCGACAAGGGCTACTCGACCGCGGCGATTCGCGCCCACCTACGTGAGCACGGGATCGCTGCGACCATCCCCGAACGAGCCGATTAGCAGGCCAATCGACGTCGCCGCGGACCCGCAAGTGGTCGTCCGCCGGCCTTCTCACCGCGAATCTATCGCCGCCGCAACGTGGTCGAACGCTGCTTCAACCGGCTCAAGCAATACCGCGCGATCGCCACCCGCTACGACAAGACCGCCATCTCCTACCGGGCATGCTCGATCTGGCCACCCTGCTCATATGGCTTTGAGGACAGGGCCTAGCGCCGCCTGACGTCGGCGAGATCCGGTCGTCCCGCCCCGCGGCGACATCTGCGGTGAACAACCCGATTCGATCTCAGCAATGATGTCGCTCAGATACCGCCGAGGGCCAGGTACTTCATCTCGAGAAACTCCTCGATGCCATGGTGTGAGCCTTCCCTTCCCATACCGGACTGCTTCACGCCGCCGAAGGGCACGCTCTCCACCGAGATGAATCCGGTGTTGACGCCGATCATTCCAGCCTCGATGGCCTCGCCAACGCGCCATGCGCGACTGTTGTCCCGGGTGTAGAAGTAGCTGGCCAGGCCGTACTCGGTGCTGTTGACCGCCTCGATCACCTCCGCCTCGGTGCCGAACCGGAACAGCCCGGCGACCGGGCCGAAGGTCTCCTCGTGGGAGATCAGCATGTCGGTCGTGACGTCGGCCAGCACCGTGGCCTCGTGGAAGGTGCCCTCCAGGGCGTGGCCGCCGGCCAGCACCCGGGCTCCGTGCGCGAGGGCGTCGGCCACATGCGCCCGCACCTTCTCGAAACCTTGGGTATCGATAAGCGGGCCCAGGTTCGAGTCCGGATCGGTGTACGGGGCTACCCGCAGCGCGGCTGCGCGTCCGGCGAAGCGGTGGGCGAAGTCCTCGTACACGGCGTCGTGGACGAAAAATCGATTGGCGCCCACGCACGACTGGCCACCATGACGGAACTTGGCGGTGATCGCCCCCTCGACCGCGGCGTCGAGATCAGCGTCCTCGAACACCACAAACGCTGCATTGCCACCCAATTCGAGTGTCATGCGCTTCACCGTCGGCGCGCACTGTGCCGCCAGAATCCGCCCCACCTCGGTCGAGCCGGTGAAGGTCAGCTGCCGCACCACCGGATTCGCGCACAGTTCACCACCGATGGTCGGAGCTGCCGCGTCGTCACCGGTGACGATATTCAGCACGCCGGCCGGGACACCGGCCTCAACGGCCAATTCGGCAATGGCCAAGGCGCACAAAGGCGTCTGTTCCGCAGGCTTGAGCACCACAGCGCAGCCCGCCGCGATGGCAGGCGCAGACTTCCGGGTGACCATGGCCGCGGGGAAGTTCCAAGGCGTGATCGCGCCGACCACGCCGACGGGCTGCTTCAACACCAGGATCCGAGTGTCGGTGCGGTGCGCCGGAATGGTCTCGCCGTACACCCGGCGCGCCTCGGCGGCGAAGAAATCGACAAACCCGATGGCATAGGCGACTTCGGCGCGAGAATCGCTGAGCGGCTTGCCGTTCTCGGCCGACAGTAGGACCGCCAACTCTTCGCTCTTCTCCGTGAGCAGCGCCGCCCAGCGATCGAGAATCTTCGAGCGATCCCCGGCCGTCCGCTCCGCCCAGGCGGGTTGCGCCACTTGGGCTGCCTCGATCGCCCGCCGGGTCTCGGCTTCCCCCATCTGGGGGACCTCGGCCAGCACCCGGCCCGTTGCCGGATCGGTCACGGGAAATGTTGCCCCGGAATCGGATCCGACGAACTTACCGTCGATGAGCGCCCGATCCTGCGGCACTACAACGGTGGAGGTCATTTCCACACTTGACATTCGTAACTCAACCTTCTGGGCATGGTGCCCGGACTCATTTCGAACGACGGAAGAATCGGTGATGGGCCGCCAGCATTCGTGGGACCACGAGGTACACAGCCAGCGGTACGACCACGGCCGTCAGGGCGAGTGCGCGCAGAACTAGCGGCCAATGACCGACAAACGGAGCCATCGCGACCATGCCGATAGCCACCATCGGGAAGATGGCGAGCCAGGTGATCACGGCCCGGACGTGCACCGAAGGCGCCGGGGTGGGTGGGGTTTCCATGGATGTCACGGTCTTTCGAGACGGCTGAGTGATCGTCCAAATCATGAACGGTCGCGCTGGCAAAGTACTGGTACATGTTTGCCAGCGGCGTCTGTCGCCTCGCCCGCCGAAGCGCTCGTGCCGCTACCCTCCAGGGCAGCAGCAGACTGGTCCACCCCTCGAGGCCCAACGATCGACCGATCACCGCCGTCATCAGCGAACGAGGTTCGAGGCTCTTCGCCCCGGAGTACGGCGTTGATCTGCTCGGCGGCGACGGTGCAGCCCAGGCGGTGCGGGCTCGTCCGTCGGCCCGGCCTTCCCGAGGGGCGTCAGTCTCGACAATGGCGCCTGGTCCGGTGATAACGAGTACGGAGCTGCCCGGTATCGAACCCGGGCAATTCGGCGTCGACGAGTCCGCGCTTCCGCTCGGTCAACGGCGCGGAGATCACGACAAGACCGTGCTAGGACACGCAGGGCCCGAAGACATTCCGACCGAAACAACCACAGTGGTGGGAGTAGCCGACCGTATCGCCGACACAGTCGGGCTGACTCTGGTACCCAACACTGACGGTCGACTGGTCGGCAGGATACGTCGCATGGCCGTCACAGTCCGCCATATTCGGCTATGAGCACTTGTCCCGGTTGATGCAAACGACCCATGCGCGGGCCGGGGTCCGAGAGGAGCTTCTCCTGGCCCTGTGCTCGTTCGCACATCGGCATGAGCGCGCACTCGGCGGAAACACCCCGGCAACTGGACACGCCAGCTGGCGTCACCAGTCATCGGCGATGCCGTCGGATCTCAACCGTACTGCGCGACGCCATAGTTCACCGATCATCGACGTCGGTCGGATTTCACCACCACAACCACAAGAATTGTACGGGTCGAACATCGACCGTTCCCCACGTGCGGCCACCAAACAGTTCACCATCCGCCCACGGGTCCGAAAACGCGAGGCAATCCTGGAGGTTCGGCTCCACCGACCCACGAAACTACCGGTGCGGTAGCGAACCCGTCACCGGGCCGGTCGCGCACGGTCGATGTCGGGACCGCGCGACGCGGTGCTGACCGCTGCATATCCGCCGACCATGCGGAATGATTTGACCTGCAAGGATTCGAGCCCAAACAGGTTTTGGGTCGCGACCCAAAACATCACCACCCACTGGCTCCGCCACACCACCCTCACCTGGGTCGAACGCACCTTCGGCTACACCACCGCCCGCGCCTACGCCGGCCACCACACCCACACCAGCGGCACCACCGCCACCGACGTCAAATCCAAACAGCCCTAGCGGCGTGTTTACCACGGCCTCACAGACAACGAAGATCAACAAGATTGCCAGTTACTACGGTGTGCCAGCGAAAGATGTCAGAGAAGCCATCCACAGAATCAAGGCTTACGGCGCGTGGCGCGGGGATGGTGCGAATAAGAATCCAGATGTTGTGGTCGATCTGGAATCCGGTGAGATATACGTGAAGAAGCCGGACGGCACCGCGTCAGACGATAGTATTGGAAATATCCGCGACGAGTTGGAAAGATGACGAAGGGTAGATGTGAACTCGGAGATTAAAGAGTACGACGGCAGGTGGATAATAAAACCTTTACGTGGAAGTCGCATTGCCAATATAGAATGGTGGCCCGATATATTCGAATTCCACCTCGATTCCGGATTCAGGATAGCTGCCGGATACGGTACCGAACTCTCGCCACGATCACTTGCCGAAGACGATCCCAACCGTCATGTGATCACGCACTGGCCGAAATCCGAAATCGAAAGGACGCTTACGGCGCCAATCGTATCGCCAGTATTCTTCAGGTCCGGCAGCTTGCGAATCGGCTTCCGAAATGGGTGGAATATGTTTGTGTCCGATCGGCACCCCGAGATACCAGCTGAGGTTTTCTGGGGCGATATTCTCATTTGGAACCGATCAGGTATCGCAAATCAGTCAGATTATCCGGTTGTGACCGTAGATAAATGGTCAGGAGCCAGAATTCAGGCACCCCCATGGCCATCTCGGCCAGCCGACCTCGAAATAAACTACGACTCAGATGATATCAATGATTGACCCGAAGCTCAGTCACCGACCGATAATACTCCAGCACCGATACCCTATATGCCGACGGAAATATGTCTAAGATCCAAGGCGTAGCCCAAACCTGATCCCCATCGAGCAATGGCGAAAGACTATTACGGGAGATAACCCCGGCGCTATGATCAAGGAAGCCGAGAGATCGACTGATTGTTTGACACCACCCGGCGAAACTGGGTGCCCGTACCCTCACGAGTAATGTCGGAAAAAGAACTTCACGGACTGGCAACCGAAGCGCAAGCTGTGGATCTCTTAATGAGGACGGATCAAGAGTTCTGCCAGAGTTCGGTACGTGATTTCGAGAGAATCATCGCAGTGTTGGATCAATATTCTGGCAACTGACTCGACGGGTTCGCGCAATGGAGGTCCGCGAGCGGTGTGACGGCTTGGACCCGCCGTGTACCGACGACGGCGGCATGACCGCAGCCTCACCAGCGGTGGGGAGGATGTGCGGATTGTGCCGGTACGGTTGTGTGGCATGTCCGTAGGGTCCTTTCGGCGAGTGGCGCTGGTGGTAGCCGCGATCGTGTGTGCCTCGCTTACGCTCGCAAGTCCGCCTGCGATGGCGAAGCCCTCGGATACCGGAGAGCTGAGCAGGATCGGACTGCTCGATCCCGCATGGTCGTTCGCCAAGGCCGCGGCATCGTTCGAGGTCGTCTACTCGACGAAGGATCAGCATGACGCGCCCGCCGAGGGGTCGGGTGCGCTGTATCTGCCGTCCGGTGTGCCACCGCTTGGCGGGTGGCCGCTGGTCGTGTGGGCACACGGCACCGCGGGCATCGGAGATTCCTGCGCGCCATCGCATCGGCCGCAAACGGAGCGAAACAGCACCTATTTCAACCAGATCCTGGACAGTGGGTATGCCGTCCTGGCACCCGACTACCAGGGGCTGGGCACTGCAGGACAGTTCAGTTACTACAACAGAAATGTCGAAGGACTGTCGATACTGGACGCGGTCGCGGCGATTCGCACCACCCCCATTCCGTTGTCGAGCAAATGGGTTGTGATCGGCCAGTCGGAAGGGGCGCACGCCGCGATGAGCGCGGCCAGCCTGTACGCCGAGCGCAGCGGCGGTCCGGCGACGGGGTTGAGCGGAGTGATAGCCACCGGCCTGCGCACCAAACCGGGTGCGAGCCTGCGGAAGATGTTCGAGCGAGCCTCGACCGGCTCCGAGAACCAAGTCGGGTACGCCGGGTACTTCCTGGCCTCGTTGCAGGAATTGAATCCCGGCAGTGTGACCCCATTCCTTTCCGACTTCGGAAAGGAATACGTGGAAAAGGCGACTTCGGAATGCCTTGCGGATCTGGTTGCGCGCGCGGGGGGCCGGCGGCCCGCAGCGCTTGTCGCCAACCCGGACGAACCGACGCCGACATTCGAAGCGGACATCACCGCGCTCGCCGGTTACCCGGAAGATCACTTCACCAGTGACGTCATGATCGGCTATGGCGACGCCGACATCGATGTTCCTCCCACAAACACGGAGAGTTACGGGAAAAGTCTCCAAGAGCTCAATCCCGGCATACAGGTGACGGTCGATAATTACCCAGGTAAAGACCATAGCGGCGCATTCCTGGCATCACTGCCGGATGCGTTGGCTTTCTTGAATACCCACCTGCGCTGACTCAAATGGTGTGATCGAGCGGTTCTTCGGAACTTTGAAATAAGCATTAGGTCGAGCCCCGCGCCTCGGCGCGCTCGATCTCGAGCATTTTCGGCTCCGGTCGACAACGACCTTCGGTGCTGGTCGAGTGTCGAGCCGAGGCTGGGGCCGATCGCGCACCAGCGGTCGCCTACCCTGACAAGTTGTGAGCACAGCCGCTGATACGACTGCCGTGACGAACTTGATCGCGAAGTACGCGGAACTGGTCGACGCGGGGGATTTCGGCGGTGTCGGCGCGCTGTTCGCCCACGCCGCGTTCATCGGCAGCGGCACAACGATCAGGGGCCGTGCAGGCGTCGAGGAAATGCTGCGCAGCACGGTGATCCGGTACGAGGACGGCACGCCGCGCACCCACCATGTCACGACGAACATCGCCATCGAATTCGACGACGAAGCGAATTCCGCTACGGCGCGTTCCTACGTCACCGTTTTCCAGGCCCTACCGGACCTTCCGCTGCAACCCGTGGCGGCAGGCCGCTACCACGACCGCTTCGAACGCATCGAGGGGCAATGGCGATTCGTGGAGCGCCGAGTTCGCATCCACCTGGTAGGCGATCTGAGCCACCACTTACGCACCTAGCCACTCACGTATCCCCGAAGACTGCACCATCAATGATCCATCGGTCGCCGGTCGCTGACCGGCCACGGCCGCGGAATTCTTGCGATCTTCGCTACCAGCTCCCTCCACCATGGAGTACGCGGGCATCTTCGGATTGGGCAACGGTGGGGAATGTGGCGGGCATTGTAGATGGGTCAACGCGGCAACTTCTAGAGTTCGGCGAAGCCGCGTAGAATTCGAGCCGGTCGGGACAGTATCTGGAGCCCTATCATGACCGAAAGAAAGAATTCACACACGAAGTTCGCCCGGTTGGCGGCCGCCGCTGGTATAGCCGCAGTTGCCGCAATTCCGGTCGTCGCAGCCACGGCGGAAGCGCCTACCGCGCACGCAACGACGCCCACGTCTGCAACCCAACTCGTCGACAACCCCGGTGGGGGTCACGGCGGCGGTTGGGGCGGCGGAGGCTGGGGCGGCGGAGGCTGGGGTCGCGGCGGAGGCTGGGGCGGCGGTTGGGGTGACGGTGGCGGCTGGGGTCGCGGCGGCGGCTGGGGTGGCGGCTGGGGTAACGGTGGCGGCTGGGGTAACGGCGGCGGCTGGGGTAACGGCGGCGGCTGGGGTAACGGCGGCGGCTGGGGTAACGGTGGCGGCTGGGGATGGTGGAATCCCGGCTGGTGGAACCTACCCGGCTGGGGTGGCTGGGGCAGCTTCTAGCGCCGGTGACCGAGCCCGGACACGCACAGCGTGCCGGGCTCGGTCGCATCGAGTACCGATCATGTGAAGCCAGGTGCGACCAACCGGGCTGGAGCTGGTGACGAGATGAAGATCGTGTGTATCGGTGGCGGGCCGGCCGGGTTGTACTTCGCTATCTCGATGAAGCGGCGCGACCCGGCCCATGACATCACGGTGATCGACCGCGATCCGCCCGGGTCCACCTACGGCTGGGGCGTCGTGTACTGGGACGACCTGCTCGACATTCTGTATCGGAACGACCCGGACAGCGCCCAGGCGGTGCGTGCCGGGTCGGTCCTATGGCGTGAACAGGCAATCCATGTGCGCGACGACCAGACCGCTCATTTCGCGGGGTACGGGTTCAGCATGGGGCGTGCGGCATTGCTCGACGTACTTTCCCGACGGGCGAGCGACCTGGGCGTCGATGTCCAGCACGAGCGAGAGGTCCACGACCTGTCCGGCTTCGAAGACACCGATCTCATCGTCGCTTGCGACGGCGCGAACAGCCGGATACGGCAGCTGGGTAATCCTCGTTTCGGCACGTCCGTCGCGCTCGGCGAGAATCGATTTATCTGGCTCGGTACGGACAAGGTATTCACCCGATTTACCTTCGCCTTCGAACACACCTCGGCCGGTTGGATCTGGTTCCATGCCTACCCGTCGGTTGCCGAAAAGATCAGCACCTGCATCGTTGAGTGCCAACCGCAGACTTGGCATGGACTGGGATTCGACGCCCTGGACAGCCTGGAGAACTTGCGTGTCCTGGAGAACATATTCACGCGCCTTCTCGACGGTCACTCGTTGATCAGCAAGACACGAGGCGAGTTCGCAAAGTGGAGCCGCTTTCCCGAGGTAACCAACAAGACCTGGTACCACGACAATGTGGTGCTGCTCGGCGATGCAGCGCACACGACGCACTTCACCATCGGTTCGGGCACCCGGTTGGCAATCGTCGACGCCGTCGTGCTCGCACAGAACCTGTACGAGCGTGCCGAGGTCGCCGACGCGCTGGAGAACTACGATGCGCAGCGGCGCGCTGCGCTGCGCCCGATACAGGCCGCCGCCCGTGCCAGCATGATCTGGTTCGAACACGCCGACCGGTATCTCGACCGCAGCGCCGTGCAGTTCGCCTATGCGATGGCGGCTCGGCACGGAGCACAGCTGCCGTGGCGATATCAGCTGCACCTACTCACACAGGTGCCCACTGTGCGCAAGATCCGGCGTGGCATCGACTCCGGACAGCGGTGGTGGCGGGCTGCCCGACGGGGGGAAATCGCGATGGCACCGCCGTCGCCACGACGCCCACCCGAACCGATCCCGACCGATCAGTCGCTGTTCTGATCCCCGCACAAGCCCGGCACGGCACAGGGCAGCAACTACTCGACCGCTCCGCCGCGTGCTTGCCAAGCGCGAGGGCAGAACATCCGATCAGCAGGCACGCCGGCCTCGGTGCAGTGCAGCGCACTGCCGAGGCCCACACGCTTCCAGCCTCCGTCGGCCGCTACGTAACGTGAGTGGTGCGGCAGCTCGGAAGGGCACAGCTAGTCGAGGCGGGTGGCGGTCACGGCCCACACCGGCAGGTGCACCCGGTTGTTTTTCAGCAGCGGCGCAACGATCTGGAGTTGTTCCAGCATCGGCTTCATCCGGTCAGCCCATCCCGAGTCGACGCGCATCTCCTTGGTGAGGTAGGTGAACGTCTCGGGGCTGAAGGTGGCTTGGTACGTGGTGGTTCCCAGGTAGTCGATGCGCCACCCGGCCGCGGGAAGCACCCGCTCGAAATTCTCCGCCGGCAGACCGTCGGGCTGCAGGCCGTTGACATTGTGGCGTCCGATTTCGAACATGAACAGTCGCGCCCCCGGTTTAGTGGCCCGGTGCAGGGCCTGCGCGTACTGGGTCTGTGTTTGTTCGTCGTCGAGGAACACGTGGTAGAACGCGCTGTCGACGACGGTGTCGAACCGATTCTCCAGGCCGTCGAGTCTGGTGGCATCGGCCACTTGGAAGTCCACCCGCACCCCGGCGCGCTCCGCGTTGCGCCTGGCCCGCTCGATCGCCGTCGGCGACGCATCGATCCCGGTGGCCGAGTAGCCCTTGGACGCGTAGTGGATCGCGTGATGTCCCAGGCCGGTTCCGGGGTCGAGCACCTCGCCCCGCACAGCGCCGTAGGCCACCAACTGCTGCACTACCGGCTGTGGGCCGCCGATGTCCCAGGGGATCAACGCAGCAGCGTCCTGCTCCGGCGGTGCATCGCGGTACAGCGCTTCGAAGTCTGGCTGAGCATTGTGGTTCGGTTCCTTGCCCATGACTCCTCCTTTGATTGCGGACGGGCCACACCTGAAGGGTCGTGCACGAGATCAGACCAATGGTTCCGTAATTCGCTGGCGGACGCCACCGACTGTCGGGTGGGTCGGATCAGGGCCGTGCGGATCCTTGCCTTCGATGACGGACCGGCGGACGCTCGAGTGCTGCACACCATCGCGATGATCCAAATCCGGATGCGCGTGACCACGGCCGCGGCCACTACGACAAGAAGCTCGCCGAAGGGAAGACCCCGAAACACGCGAAGCGCTGTCTCGAACGCCGCTTGGCCGATCTGCGCTGGCGAGGGCTGACTCGGGACGAATAACGCAGCGGCCCAACTGAATCCAGCTACCACACCGACGAGGTGTACGGGATGTCGGGGTGAGCGGAGCAGCGACAGCCAGGTCCTGAGCGCGCTGGGCATGGTGCACCGATTATGCATCGTTCCTGGCGATGATGGTCGCCCTCGACGCAGCCGTTAGTCGGGCGGTGTGGCGATCCGGTCAGTGGCTTCGGCGAGTCCGGACAATCGGGTGGCGGTGATCGGCAGGATGGCTGCGTCCCAGCCGGGGCCGCCGACGAATACTCGTGCGTCGGCGGCTTCGCAGGCGCGGATCGCGGAGGTCAGCGCGGTGGATTCCTGTTGGGACCACAGCACCACGTCGGTGGGGAGAGCGGTGCGGGCGAGTGTGTCGGCAATGGCGTCGGCGGGCACGTTGGCGCCGAGCATCCAGGCGGCGACTCCGCGTTCGGCGAGGGCCGCGCGCAGGGCTTCGAGCGGAAGCGCGTGGGTCTCGCCGCTGGTACAGGCCAGGATCACGGCGCGCGCGTGCGCCGGGGTGGTGGGCGGGGTGTGCCGGTGCAGCACCGCCGTGATCGACCACGACAGCAGATGCTCTACGTCGACACAACCCTCACCGCCGAGTTGGCGTGCGACGATCGCGGCGAAGGCCGGGCGGCACAGCAGTTCCCAGGTGTCGATGACCCCGTGGGCGTCCAGATGCGCGGTGAGCATGGCCGACAGCGTCGTTGTATCCAGTGTGAACGCGGCATCGACGAGTGGTTCCCAATCGCCGCGCGCGGGTGCGTGCTGCCGCCCGGTCACCGCGGCGGCCGCGCCGGCCGGGCTCAGGCCGGTGCGGATGAGGGCGAGCATCTGTTCGAGTACGGCGATATCGGATTCGCGGTAAAGGCGATGCCTACCGGCCTGATGCCGGATCGGGCCGATCTCGTAGCGGCGGTTCCAGCTGCGCAGCGTCGCGGTCGGAATTCCGAGGCGGTCGGCCACCGCGCGGACCGTATATCCGGCCGCATCGGGCAAGGGAACGGGACCGGCGGACATGGGCCTATTGTGCCTGCCCGTGGCGCCGGAACCGGGCACATCTTCCCGCCGCTGCTCGCGTGCGCCCCGGAACGGCGGTGTGCATCACTGCATCGTGCGCGGGTAGTGCGTCGTTCGGCGGCACGTGTCCTCTCCGGTTGCGAGAAGTGCAGAATGCATCGATTATGCATCGAATGATGGTACGGTGACATTCGGGGGCCGAGATGCGAGGAGTTCGGTATGACCTCACGCACCACCCGAACAAGGGGGCTTCGGCGCACCTCCTTCGTGGCGGCCGGGTTGGTCGCTGTGACGGCAGCAGTGTCGCCGTCGAGTGCCGCGTCGGCGAGTCCCGGCCCGGATCCGGTGCCGCAGTTGGATCTCGGGCGCTATGCGGGCACCTGGCATCAATTGGCCGCCGTCCCGCAGGTGTTCAACCTCTCCTGTGCTCGCGACACCATGGCCGAGTATCGCTTGGACGAACGCGGGGACGTCGCCGTGCACAACTCGTGCGTGACCTGGACCGGTGAGTTGAACGAAATCGACGGCACGGCAACGGTCAACGACCGGCAGACCGGCGCACAGCTCCATGTCAGCTTCCCCGGCGTACCCGGTCAGGACCTGCGGAACGGTCCGACCAACTACATCGTCACCGCACTGGGTCCCGACTATTCGTGGGCCCTGGTGACCGACCCGACCCGGGCGTCCGGGTTCGTTCTGTCCCGCACGGTTGCGCTCGATCCCGATACGTGGAACCACGTGCGCGCCGCGATCACAGGGGTGGGGCAAAGTCCGTGCCGGTACCTGACGTCGCCCACGACGGGCGGGCTCAGCGATATCGCGCCGCTGTGTACCCGATGACCCAGCACCAGGGCACCTTCGATGCAACCTCGTCCACCCGGGCCGGGACGGTCATCGCGCTGTTCACCCGTGATCTGCGGGTCGACGACAATCCGGTCCTGATCGCCGCCCAGCGCGACGGTGCCGCGGTGGTCCCGTTGTTCGTGGTCGACGAGCACATCGTGGCGCGCTTCGCCGCCCCGAACCGCGCGCGATTCCTTGCCGCGGCGTTATCCGAGCTGGATACCGAATTACGTTCTCTCGGTAGCCATCTGGTGATCAGGCGCGGCGATACGGTGACCGAAACCGATCGGGTCGCCGAGGAGGTGGGCGCGCTCCGCGTCCATGTGGCCGCCGACGTCAGTGCCTACAGTGTCCGCCGCGCCGAGCGGTTGCGAAACCGGCTCACGCGCCGCGGCCGTTCCCTGCATACCTACGACACCTCGGTCACCGCCGCCGCAGCACTGCGCCCGGCCGGTGGCCGCGACCACTTCGCTGTCTTCACACCGTATTTCCGGCGCTGGGTCTTCGAATATCGCCTCGACACGCTGGCCAGACCCCGGCGGCTCCGGACACCGCCGGTGGCCAGCGATCGGCTGCCCGTCGCCGAAGACCTGTGCCCCGGGCCCACCTCCCCGCTGCTTTCGGTCGGTGGTGCGACGACCGGACGGAAACTGTTGCGCGAGTGGGTTTCCGCGGGGATCAGCGACTACGACCGCCGCAGTGATGCGCTCGACGCCGATGCCACATCCCACCTGTCGCCGTATCTGCACTTCGGTTGTCTGTCGCCGGTGCAGGTCCTGGAAGCAACAGACCTGTCGACAGTCGACGGGCTCGCGTTCGCCAGGCAATTGGCGTGGCGGGACTTTCATCACCAGTTACTGGCAGCCAGACCACGCGCCGCCTGGAACGACTATCGATCGCGGGCTGTCGTCTGGCGCGAGGATCCGGATGCGGTCACGGCATGGCAGGAGGGTCGCACCGGAATCCCGGTAGTCGACGCCGGAATGCGCCAACTGCTGGCCCAGGGGTGGATGCCCGGTCGCGCCCGGCTGATCGCCGCGAGCTTCTTGACGAAGTCGCTGGGTATCGACTGGCGGGTGGGCGCCCGCCACTTCCTGCGCTGGCTGGTCGACGCCGACCTCGCCAATAATCAGCTCAACTGGCAGTGGGTCGCGGGGACCGGCACCGACACTCGGGCCAACCGCACCCTCAATCCCCTGCGGCAGGCCAACCGATTCGATCCCGAGGGCGAGTACGTGCGCCGTTGGGTGCCCGAACTCGCCACGCTGCCCGGCGCGTCGATTCACCGGCCATGGCGCCAGCACGTCGACCACGCAACATATCCCGCGCCGATCTGCGAATTCGTGGGCATGTGAGGCGAAGGAATCGGCACCTCCGACGGAGCGCCGGACGTTTCTAGAGCTGGCTCGGTGGCGCGACCCACTTCTCCTCGATCCGACCGAACCGCCAGACCAGCAGTGCGACCGCCCAGGTCAGCGCAAAGAGGGCAACGATCGCGAAGCCGACGATATTGAGGTCCACGCCGCTCACCGCATCCCAGATGCCGCCGCTCCAGTCCATCTGTTCGGCCAGCAGGCCGAGCAGTTCGATGGTGCCGACGATCACCGCCACCGCCACCGACAATGCGGTGACCGTGAGGTTGTAGTACACCTTGCGAACCGGTTTCGCGAAGGCCCATCCATAGGCGAAATTCATGAATGATCCGTCGAGCGTGTCGAGCAGGCTCATCCCGGCGGCGAACAGGATCGGGAGGCAAAGGATCGCGTACCACGGCAACCCCGCGGCCGCACCCGTGCCCGCGAGCACGAGCAGGGCGACCTCGGTGGCGGTGTCGAATCCCAGCCCGAACAGGACACCGATCGGATATATCTGCCACGGCTTGGTGATGGACTTCATCGCACCGCCGAAGAAGCGGTTCAGGAAACCGCGATTGGCGAGTTGGTGCTCGAGCGCGGCCTCATCGTATTGACCGGTCCGCATGCTCCGGAATACGCGAAGAATTCCCACGAGAACGACGATGTTGATGAATGCGATGAGATAGAGGAACGTACCGGAGACCGTTGTTCCGATCAGCCCGGTGTAATGGTGCAGGGCGGAGGAATCGTCTTCGACCGGACCCACGATCGCCTTGACGCCGATCGATAGCAGCAACGCGAGTCCGAAAACAACGGTGGAGTGGCCGAGGGAGAAGAAGAAACCCACCGACAGCGGCCGCTGCCCGTCACTCATCAACTTCCGGGTGGTGTTGTCGATGGCGGAAATATGATCGGCGTCGAAGGCATGGCGCAGTCCGAGGGTGTATGCGGTCAATCCGACCCCGATACCCAATGTCTGCCCGCCGACCCCGAAATGCTGTGGGGCGACGAAGACGACCAAGGTGATCCAGCCGACGAGATGCAGGGCAACGATCACGCCGATCATCGCCGCGGCGCGAAACCACTCCTGCGGGGTCAATGCATCCCGGACGACACGGTAACGCGAAGCTACTCGATCGGAGAGAGTTGTCGTCATGAATACTGTCCTCTCCCAGACGAACCCAGCGGATTCGACGATAACCCGGTGGCCGACGCATGCGACGCGATCGGCAGGAAAGTTATCGAGTTCGTAGCCATCGAGTGCGCCGATACCGGGTGTCGGCCCTGCCGGTGCGAGCGCGTTCGCGGTCGCGTCTCAGCGTCGGCCCAGTCGTTCATTTGTGACGCGCAACTGGCGGATTGTCGTCGCGGCCAGGTGCCGGACCTGTTGCGGACGCAGGCGGCCGCACAGCTGATCCCAATGCAGCGCAACGATATCGCCAACCGCCACGTCGGGCACCGCCGAATAACCGTTGTGCCACACGTCGACCCGCCGCGGCGCCGGAGCGGACAGCGCAAGCCGGTTCCCGTCCCAGGTGAGATGGCGACAGCGGACCACGACCTCGGAATCCGCTGCGGCGAGCACCCTTCCCCACGTGATGCGGCAGCTGTCGAGGACATACACGGGATGTTCGTCGTTGCCCTTACCGAGCAATCGGCTCCACGGGTAGACACCGAAGACGTGGAAACAGTGATTGGCCGCGGCCTCGCCAGCCAGGTCGGGAGTCAGGTGCGCCCAGTAGTGCCCGGCGACCGGGCCTATGACGGCCAAGAGTTCGGCAGCGAACTCCGCGGCGTCCAAGTCGGCGCCGACACCGCCACCGAGCCAATACGATTCGACGAGACGACCGTCCAATGGATCGTCGATTCCGGTCAGTTTGGACATCACCTGCAGATACGGCCACGCACCGGAGAACTTCTGCGCCGCCGCGCGCACGGCCTGGCGCGCCCCGCCGCGCAGCTCCGCATCCGCTGGACCACAGAACCCGAGCGCGTTGGGCGCGTTGGCATAGCGGACGAACATATCGGTGCCGTCGACACACGTCGACTCGATACCAACGATGCCAGTACCTCCGCCTTCTCCACTGCGGGGAAATTGCCTGTCTTTCAACAGATTCGCGGTAGCTGCTCACCCGCAGGCAAATCGACCACGCGGGTGCCACCCAGTGCCGTCCGGGCGACCACCATGCCGGGATGCTCTGCGACGCAGACTCCGATTGCGGCACTGCGGGCGCCGAGTGGATGGTCGCGCATCGCGGCGAGCACCCGATCGGCATCCTGCGGCGGCACGAACGCGACCAACTTGCCCTCATTGGCGACATACATCGGGTCGAGGCCGAGCAGTGCGCAGGCATCGCGGACCTCCGCGGGTACCGGGATCGTCCGCTCATCCAGTGCGACACCGACTTTCGCGACTCGCGCGATCTCGTTCAGGGTGGCCGCCACGCCGCCGCGCGTGGGATCGCGCAGTACGTGCACATCCGCTCCGGTGGCGATCATCGCGGCGACCAGCCCGTTGAGGGGGGCGGTGTCGCTGAACACCGTGGTCCCGAATTCGAGTCCTTCGCGGCAGCTCAATACGGCGACACCGTGCAGTCCGATCTCGCCGCTGACGATCACCACATCACCGGGCCGGGCCCGCTCCGGACGGATATCCACGCCGTCGTCGACCACACCGATTCCGGCCGTATTGATGTAGACCCCGTCACCGTGGCCCGCATCGACCACCTTGGTGTCGCCGGTCACCAGTTTCACATCGGCGCCCAGTGCGGCGGTGCCCATCGCCGCCGCGATGCGGGCGATATCGACCAGCGCGGTGCCTTCTTCCAGAATGAACGCTGTCGACAGCGCTGCCGGGCGAGCGCCCACCATGGCCAGATCGTTGACCGTACCGTTGACGGCGAGCTCACCGATCGAGCCGCCCGGAAATACCATCGGTTTCACCACGAATGAATCGGTGGTGAAGGCCAACTTGGTTCCGCCGATGGTGATCACGGCGGAATCTGCGAGCCCGGTCTCGGACGCCGCACCGAATGCGGGCAGGAAAAGGTGCTCGATGAGTTCGCCCGACATCGCCCCACCGCCGCCGTGGCCCATCACGATATTCGGTGAATCCCGCAGCGGCATCGGGCAGACCCAGCCGTCCATGTCGAAGACCGGCGCTGTCGCCGACACATCGGTCTTCTCATGCATGAGCGACCTCCGCAGGCAGGTCGAGCCGCCGGTAGAGGTAGTAGGCCGCGCAGGCACCCTCCGAGGACACCATGGTGGCGCCCAGCGGGTTTCGCGGCGTGCACTGCTTGCCGAATGCGGCGCATTCGTGCGGTTTGATGAGGCCCTGCAACACCTCGCCGGATCGGCAGATCGAGGATTCTGCGGTACTCATGTGGCCGACTGCGAACCGTTGCTCCGCATCGTAGTCGCGGTAGCGCTCCGAGAGCCGCCAGCCGCTGCGCGGGATGACGCCGATCCCCCGCCAGCCCCGGTCGGTGACCTCGAAAACGTCCTCCAGCATCGCCTTGGCCGCTGGGTTACCGGCGGCGGCGACGGCACGGGGATAGGCGTTCTCCACCTCGTGACGCCCGGCCTCCAGCTGCATCACGGTGCGGCGGATGCCCTCGAGAATGTCGAGCGGCTCGAATCCGGTGACCACCACCGGAACCCGGTACTTCTCCGCCAACGGTGGGTATTCGCCGGTTCCCATCACGGTGCACACGTGCCCCGCAGCGAGGAACGCCTGCACCCGGCAGGTCGGCGATTCCATGATCGCGGCAATGGCCGGCGGTACCAGCACATGGGAGACCAGCAGCGAAAAATTCTGCACGCCGAGTCGTTTCGCCTGATACACGGTCATCGCATTGGCGGGTGCGGTGGTCTCGAAACCGATGCCGAAGAACACCACCTGACGGTCGGGATTCGCCCGCGCCAATTCGAGTGCGTCCAGGGGTGAATAGACCACCCGCACGTCGCCACCCTCGCTCTTGACGCGGAACAGATCCTTCGTACTGCCGGGAACACGCAACATATCGCCGAAGGAACAGAAGATCACCCCCGGCCGGGCGGCGATCGCGAGTGCCTTATCGATCACATCGAGCGGTGTGACGCACACCGGGCAGCCGGGACCATGGATCATCTCGATCTGATCGGGCAGAAGCTGGTCTATACCGTGGCGAATGATCGAATGCGTCTGTCCGCCACACACTTCCATAATCGACCAGCGCCTGGTTGTCACCGCCCGGATGCGGTCGAGCAGGATCTTCGCGAGTTCTGGATTGCTGAATTCATCAAGGTACTTCACTATGTCACCTCCGGGTCGGGTTGCTGTTCGGTGGCTTCCGGATTCTCGAGACCGGCCTGCGCCGCGGCGATGGCGAAGCCATCGCCGAACTCCTCCTTCAGCACCCCGAGCCGTTCGAATTCGGACAGAGTCTGCAGCGCCGACTGCTCATCGAGACGCTGGATCGCGAATCCGACGTGGACGACGACATAATCACCCACGGCCGCGTCGGGGATGTATTGCAGGCACACATCCTTGTGGACGCCGCCGAAGTCGACCACCGACATCAACGTGCCATCACGCTCGTGCAGGCTGAGCACCTTTCCCGGGACCGCCAAGCACATGATTGCCTCTCCTTCCGCTCAACCCGCGCCGATGGCGAGTAGCTGACCGAACGCGAGACCGCCGTCATTGGGCGGCAGTCTGCGATGGCTTATGACATGAAATCCGTTCTCCCGCAGCAGTATCCGAGTCCGAGAGAGCAAAAGGGCGTTCTGGAACACGCCACCGGACAGCGCAACCGGCGTCGACGGCGCCGCGAATGCGGTGGCCAGTTCCAGCACCAGGTGGGCGACCGCGGCATGAAAGCGCGCTGCGATCACACCCGCCGGAACACCCTGACGCACATCGCTGAGCACCGCGGCGATCACCGATGCCGCATCGATCGAGGCGATATCGGAGGTCGACTCCGCGGCACCGCGAGACGGGATCGCGAACCGGTAGCGGTCCGTACCGGGATCCACGCCACGCGCGATCGCCTCCAGTTCGATCGCGGCCTGCGCCTCGTAGTCCACCTGGTGGCGCACGCCGACCAGCGAGGACACCGCGTCGAACAATCGCCCCATGCTCGAAGTCGGCACACAGCCGAATCCGGTGTCGAACTGGTGCATGAGCACCGCGCGTTCGGCGGCGGGGCAGGCCCGCACGGCCGGGATGTCCTCGGCCCACTCGATACCCGCGGCCCGCAGGTGCGAAAGCGCCATGCGATACGGTCGGCGCACACTGGCGTCGCCACCGGCCAGCGGCACATATCGCAGATGTGCGAGTCGGCGATAGCCCTTGTAGCCCGCGGCGAGGACCTCACCTCCCCAGATCGCACCGTCCGGCCCGAATCCCGTACCGTCGAAGGCTATTCCGAGGACGGCGGCGGCCGGGTCCAGCCCGTGCTCCCCCATCACCGCCGCGATATGGGCGTGATGATGCTGCACCGTCCGCACCGGACGCCCGGCGGCGTGCTGTTCGGCCCAGGCGGTCGACCGATAGCGCGGATGCGCGTCCGCCGCCAATTGGCCGGGGCGCACTCCGGTCAGTTCCTCGAGATGGCGCTCGGCATCGGTGAACGCCCGCAGGGTGGCCAGGTCGTCCATATCGCCGATGTGCTGGCTCAACCAGGCGTAACGTCCGTCTCCGACCGCACAGGTGTTCTTCAGATCGGCACCGACCGCGAGTGTCGGCGGCACCGGCATGGGTAGCGCCAGCGGCAGTGGCGCGTAGCCGCGGGATCGCCGGACGGGCAGCTCATCGCCATCGACCAGCCGCACCACCGAATCGTCGCAGGGCACCAGGATGCGACGGTTGTGCGAGAGCCACCCGTCGGCCAGACCCGCGAGCCGCGTCAGCGCGTCGCCGTCGTCGTAGCAGATCGGCTCACCACCCAGATTTCCCGATGTCATCACCAGCACCTGGGGGCCGGGCGCGTCGCCGGACAGCCCGAAGAGCAGCAGATGCAGTGGCGTGTAGGCGATCATGACGCCGAGGTCCGGGTTGCGCGGTGCCACCGATTCCGCGACAGTGACGAATCCATCAGGTGCACAAGGTATCTCGCCCGGTAGAACACGGTGGCGCGGCAACAGCACAATCGGGCGGGCGGGGCCGGTCAACAGCGCGGCGGCCGTCTCGTGCACCTCCACGATCGACCGCGCGGTCAGCAGATCGGACACCATGACGGCAAAAGGCTTGTCCCCGCGCCGCTTTCGGCGACGCAACTCGGCGACGGCAGCCTCGTTCGCCGCATCGCACGCGAGATGGTAGCCACCGATACCCTTGACCGCGAGAATTCCACCGGAGCGCAATAGATCACGCGCCGCTGCCAGCGGATCACCAGCGCCCGGACCGGTATAGGACAGGGTCGGACCGCAATCCGGACAGGCGATCGGCTGCGCGTGGAAGCGCCGGTCACCGGGATCGCGGTATTCGCTGGCACAGCGCTCGCACATCGCGAACTCGGCCATGGAGGTGCGCTCGCGGTCGTAGGGCAGGCTGGCGATGATGGTGAACCGCGGACCGCAGTTGGTGCAGTTGACAAACGGATGGCGGTACCGCCGATTGCCCGGATCGCACAGCTCGGCCGCACAGTCTGCGCAGATCGCAACATCGGGCGAGGCCAGTGTCCGGCTGCCGCCGCGAATGGTGGTGTCGGCGATATGGAAACCGGTCCCGCCGCGCACCGGGATCTCGGTGTGCTCGACGGTTTCGATGACCGCGAGCGGTGGCGGCCGGAGGCGAATTCGGCTCACGAATTCGTCCAGATCCGCCGGTCCGCCCTCGATTTCGATGATCACCCCGCGGCTGTCGTTGGACACCCGGCCGGTCAAGGACAATTCGGCGGCGGTGGTGTACACGAAGGGCCGGAATCCGACGCCCTGGACCACACCTCGGACTTCCACCTGCCACCGAATACGTCGGTTCACGGCAGCTCCCCGTGCCCGAGCAGTCGCAGCCCGTCCAGCGCCGCGGCCGCCCCCGCTTCGTCGGTCTTCTCCACCGCGAAGCCCATATGGATGATCACCCAGTCGCCGGGGCGCACCGGATCGTCCTGCAGTATGCCGACATTCACCCGTCTGCGCGCACCCGACACATCCACGAGCGCGATCTGATCGTGGTAGCCGTCGACGATCTCGATTACCCGGCCGGGGATCCCGAGGCACACAGCTCATACCTCCTGTCGATCGAGCAGGTCCGCCACCACGGTGTCGATCGCGGTGATCGCGTGGGGCACGGCCGCCTCGACCGAGGCGGTCAATCCGATCCCCTCGGCAACGGATTCGACCTGACAGCCCACCACGATCGTGGGCGGCACGGTGCCGCCGAGCGCCAGGACCGTCTCGAAGACGGCTTCGGGATTCATCGCGTGCCCGTCGAAGTACGTGCTCGCGCTCTCGGCCAGCTCGATGCGGAACACCTCGATCCGGCCGGGCGCACCCCGATCCGGGATCGCGTCCACGAGCACCAACGCGTCCCATTCGTTGAGCAGGTCGTAGGCCAGATGCATGCCTCGGATGCCGTAATCGACGAAATGCACACCGTTCTCACCGCCGGACGACAGCTGTCGAACCACGGCGGGCCCGAATCCGTCGTCGCCGAGAAAGATATTGCCTACGCCCGCGACCAGTACTTGTGTCGTGCCCATCACCCCTGTCCGTCGGCCGACGACAGCGCGTCACCGGCATTCACATCGGTCGACACCGGCCGCACAGTCGATACCGGCCTCACATATGGCGAATCCGCAGATACCTCCGGAGGTCCGGTATGGACCGCAGCCCGACGACCGCGCATCCGGCCACGACCACAGCGACGACAACGGTCGCGATCACCCCTACCGTTTCCATATCGACCCTTCCTTTCATCTCTATGAGCCTCATCTCTATGAGCCCTCGAGCGGCTCGATCTCGTCGGGAGCGAAATACAGGTAGCGCCCGTACCACTCGTGCAGATCGGCCGCGGGATCGTCTTCGACGACAACCCCGATGTGCACGTCGCCGTCCACGTCCTCGTGTACCAACGTCACTCGCGCGACCATGCTGTCGTAGAACAAGTCGTGAGCGTCGGCGCGGCGAGACGGACGCAGCACCACCCGACTGCCCTTGCTCACCAGTACGCCTGCCACGACGACGGCATCGGACTCGGGACGTACGGCATTGTCGGCCAAGGGATCCCACCAGTCGACACCGTCGGGGATCGCGGGCAGCACTTGTGGCTGTCGCAGGTCGCGCAGCTCACCGTGCAGCTCTTGCAGTTGGTCCGGTGTCATGCTGTCGCAGCGGTCGATGATCTCCGCGGCCCGCGCATCGGTGGCGCGGGCCTGTTCCTTTTCTTCATCGGTCATGGTCATCACGCGCAGCGCAAGGATCTCGTCGATCTCGGTGGAGTCGAATAGCGGACCCGGACTCTGTTCGGCGACCTGTGGGTGGTCGTAGAGGATGATCGGTGAGATCAGCAGCAGGCTCTGATCGCCGGGAGGCCCGGCCAGCACGGGGAAGCACCGATGGTGCGAGCAGCGCTGCACCGCGGCCGCCGCCTCCGCAGGCGGGTCCAGCAGCGATACGAAGTCGCCACCTTCGATTTCGGCGAGGACATGCGCGCCGATGAACGAACGGGCGATGGCGTCGTCCTTATCGGAGGCGGGCGAACCCAGATTGCGAACCGCGATTGTCAGTCCCTGGTACCCGTCCACACGGTGCACCGTCACCGTCAGTTCCCCGACGAGCGGACACCGGGTGCGAACCAGTCGGCCGACGATATTTCCGGCTCCGTCGTCGATCTCCTCGAGGTCGGTACCGCCCTCGATCGTGATCCGGAAAGTGCGGTCGGCCAGGGGAAACGGCCCGAAATCGAGTTCCTGTTCGACGGCCTCGTCCCAGCTGAGCCACGACCGCGAGCCGACCCGCAGCTCGGCCACCGACGCGCCGAGTTCATCCTCGACGGTGCGCCGCTGCAACTGCAGGAACCGGACGGTGACGCCGATCGTGGCGCCGTCGGCGGCCTCGACGAGACACTGTGCCGACAGCCCCGCTTCCTCACCCAACCCCGATTCCGCCGCATCCACCGGACCGAGCACGCCGAATTGCCAGCGGGACTGGTTCTTTCGGGCATTCGCCCGATAGGGGTAGAGCAGATACCCCTCGTAGAGCACCGAGTCGGCCACCGCGCGCGCTCGGGCACGCGCGGACCGGCCCGCCTCATCCAGCTTCATCGCGCCTCCCGAGCCTCGGTGGCCAGCAGTTCACGAACCGCATCGTCGTAGCCGAGCAGGCCACGGCCGGATTTATAGGCCGACAGGTCGTCGAGAGTCTCCCGCGACAGCCGCAACCAACCCGAATTCGGGAAATACGCGCCCATCAGGTCATGCCATACCGATACCGGCATATTGAATCTGTCGTCGCGATCCCATGGCACCTGCTGGATCGCGAAACCATTGGCGCCCTTGATGAATACCGTGCCGCTGAACAGAAAGATCAGCGGTACCGTGCCCGCTCGCAGCGCATGCAGATACTTCGATCCGGCGACCTCGAAGTCGTAGGTTACCGGCAGCGGCAGATCCACCTCGGCGCCTCCGCTGAATCCGGGAACCATGGTGGCGCAGTGCATCCACAGAAACGAGCGCTGGGTGTCGTGCCACCGTTCGCGGGGACCGAACAGATCCACCAGACCCGCGGATTCCTCGTCGGTGTAGGAGCGGCGATTCGGTTCGATGCGCACCTGCGCCCGTAGCGCGATGGCATGGACCGGCTCCTCGGCCAGCGCCGCGATGCCGACCCTGGCGGACAGCGCTGGTGCCGCCGCGTACAACTCCGGCCGGATATCCAGTACGGCGAAGGTGATCGAGTACGCCGGGCTCATCGCGGTCCCCCGGCAACTCGCGCGCGGGCCGACATCGCCGAGAAGAACTCGTCGATGTACCGGTGCACATCACGTCCGCCGTCGAACCCGCGCCACAGCATTCGCACCCGTCCGACGAATTCGTAGCAGGCGTCGATGGGCAGCAATAGGCAGCCCGACGTGGCGCCGCGATCCGGCATCCGAATCAGCAGTGCCTCGGTATCGTCGGCCAGAATGTCGATCTCCGGATGCCGTTCCAGGATGGCGCTCCACAGGTCGAGCGGCAGTTCGGATTCGGTGGCACCGGCCGGTCCGGGATAGAACGCGACGGTGCGGCCGAGTGTGGAGTTGCGGAAGAAGAACGCCAAGCCGACCGGAATCTCCAGCGCATCCCATTCCCCTTGACCAACAGTGACATTCGGGAAAACCAGATACCGATCGGGCACCGCCCGGTAGCGCAGCGACGCCGAGCTGTCGGTGAACAGCAGATAGCAGCCGCGACAAACGCACATCAGCTGTCTGCCTTCGATATTCACCACGTGCTGGTGAGTCTCTGCGATCGGGTCCGCGCACATTTCGCACCGCTCCCCGACCGGCGTGGTCGCCGGTCGCGCCGCCGCGAGACGCCGCAGCACCGGGAACGATGGATTCACCCGACCACCTCCGCCGGAAGCGCAACCGACGGCTCGCCGTCGCGGACCAATACCGGAAGCGGCTCGAGATGACCGTCGCCGTCGATTCGGGCACCGGCGTGCACGACATCGAAGTGTGCCCGGCATACCGGGCAGCGCAGCACGGCTTCATCCGATGCGAACCCCATTCGGCGGTGCAATACCGCCCCGGCCAGCGAATTCCCGCAGGCCGCACAGCAATCGCGATAGACGAACAGCCCGTCACCGATCCGACAGGCAAGCACCGCCACTCCGGCGATGGTGAACCCGCCGACCTCACCGGGACCCAACGTGGCGAGTTCGGGCACGCCGATCCAGCTGCCGACCTGCTGCCCGCGCGGATGTATATGCGTCATCAGCGATTCGGCCGGGAATACGCCGGGGGTCGAATCCGACTGAGCCGCAACCACTTCGATGGAGTCGATCTCCGGCGCCGCCGCTCGCACCGCATCCTCGACCGCCAGCTCGAGCGTCACCGACGAGGATGGGCAGGTGCGGCAGCTCCCGGTGAGCTCCAGCTGGACCACGCCGTCCGCGACGCCGAGCAGGGTGACATCGCCGCCATGCGATCCCAGGTAGGGCCGCACACTGTCCAGTGCGGCCTGCACCCGTGTCACGACATCGTGCGGATGGAGTCCGTGCACAAGCAGCAGACTCGCGATCAGCTCGTCGTCGGCCAGTCGTTCGATCGCATCGTCGTCGAGCAGCCGCAGGATCTGTTGCAGCCCAGCGCCGTACAGGTCGACGACCTCCCGGACCAGTTGCTCGGCGCGTTCCCGGGCGGCGGCGCCGCCGGCCGAGGTGGCGTCGAGCAACGTGTCGATCCGATCGCCAGCGCTGCGCCAGCGATCCTCATCGACGGCCGGGTCGTCCCGGACTTCGGAGCGATCGTTCACAGTGCGTGCCTCCGGTTCGACTCGGGTTACTCCGGCGTGAATGTCTGGGTCGGGGAATGCAGCTTTTGCAGCGTCTTTCCATTGCCCAGATACATGTGCACGCCACATGGCAGGCACGGATCGAAACTGCGCACGGTGCGCATGATGTCGATGCCCTTGAAGTTCTCCCGGTCGTTCTCTTCGAAGATCGGCTGACCCTGCACCGCATCCTCGTACGGGCCCGGCGTGCCGAAACTATCGCGCGGGCTGGCATTCCACGGCGTCGGCGGATAGGGGTGGTAATTGGCGATCTTGCCGTCCTTGATCACCATGTGGTGGGACAGCACACCGCGCACGGCCTCGGTGAACCCGCAGCCGATCCCCTCGTCCGGAACCTCGAACGTTTCCCAGGTCTTGGTGCGACCCGCCCGGATCTCCGCGAGAGCCTGCTCCGCGAAATGCACGGCGCACGCCGCGGCATAGGCCTGGAAGTAGGTGCGCGCCCGGTTGCGTTCGATCGTATTGCTGCCGAATGCCGGAATCTTCCACTCCAATTCGACCGGACCCTTGAGCGCCGTTTTCGGCAGGTTGATCTGCACACTGTGGCCGGTGGATTTCACGTAGCCGATATCGACCAGGCCGGCCAGCGCGGTGGTCCACAGCCTGGCCAGCGGTCCGCCACCGGTATCGAGTGCCAGATGGTCCTTGCCGTCGAACCAGCGCGGCGACATCACCCAGCTGTACTTGTCCTCCAGGTCGCGCTTCTGCGGCCTCGGGTTGGTGTGCTGATTCCACGGATGGCGCCGGTCCACCGGATTACCCAGCGGGTCGGTCTTGACGAACATGTCCTGATCGGTCCAGTCCTCGTAATACGAGCTGCCCAGCAGGATTCGCAGACCCAGATTGATATCGATCAGGGAGGTGGTGATCAGCTTTCCGTCGAGCACAATACCCGGGGACACGAACATTTTCCGGCCCCACTGCTCCATATCCTTATAGTTGAAGTTGCAGAACTCCGGATTCTGGAACGAGCCCCAGCAGCCGAGCATGGTGCGGCGCAGCCCCACCTGGTCGTAACCGGGTAGCGCCTCGTAGAAGAAGTCGAACAAATCGTCGTGCATCGGCACGACCTTCTTCATGAACTCGACATAGCGCATCAGCCGGGACATGTAGTCGGTCATCAACTGGATCGTCGCCGTCGTCCCGACGCCGCCGGGGTACAGCGTGGACGGATGCACATGTCTGCCCTCCATCAGGCAGAACATCTCACGGGTATAGCGGCTGACCTGCAGCGCCTCCCGATAGAACTCACCGGTGAACGGATTGAGCGCCCGCATGATGTCGGCGATGGTGCGATATCCGTGGTCCTGCGCGTGCGGCGCCTCCGTCCGCTCCGCCTTCGTCAACACCCCGGGGTTTGTCTCGGAAACCATCTTCTCGCAGAAATCCACACCAACCAGGTTCTCCTGGAAGATATTGTGGTCGAACATATATTCGGCGGCCTCACCCATGTTGACGATCCACTCGCCGAGGTTCGGCGGCTTGACGCCGTAGGCCATGTTCTGGGTGTAGCACGAACACGTGGCGTGATTGTCACCGCAGATGCCACAGATTCGGCTGGTGATGAAGTGGGCATCGCGAGGGTCCTTGCCGCGCATGAAGATCGAATAGCCACGGAAGATCGAGGACGTGCTGTGGCACTCGACCACCTCGCGATTCTCGAAGTCGATCTTGGTGTAGATGCCCAGACTGCCCACGATTCGGGTGATCGGATCCCACGCCATCTCGACGAGGGCGTTCGGATCGATCTTGCGATGTGAGGGCTGCGGGATGATCTCGGTCATCGTAAGGTCCTCCTACCAGGTCCGAGTCGCGCCGGATACCAGCTTGTCGCCCTTGTGCCGCCAGCCCGGCTCCTTGTCGACCGTGCGAGCGGTCATGTGGCGCAGGCTGCGTATGACGGAGCCGTACAGCCCCGAAGCGGCAGACGACAATTTGCCACCGGGCGGTTCGTCCATGAACGGCATGAACTTGTCCGGGAATCCGGGCATTGTGCAGCCGATGCAGATACCGCCCACATTCGGGCAGCCGCCCACGCCGTTGATCCAACCGCGCTTGGGCACATTGCATTTCACTACCGGACCCCAGCAACCCAATTTCACGATGCACTTCGGCGATCCGTATTCGGTGGCGAAATCGCCCTGCTCGTAATAGCCCGCTCGGTCGCAACCCTCGTGGACGGTCGCGCCGAACAACCACTTGGGCCGCAGCGACTCGTCCAGCGGGATCATCGGCGCCTGACCGGTCGCCATATAGAGCAGATAGGTCAGCGTCTCCGACAAATTGTCCGGTTGAATCGGGCAGCCCGGCACACAGACGATCGGGATCCCGGCCTTACTCTTCCACTCCCAGCCGAGATAGTCCGGCACACCCATCGCGCCGGTCGGGTTGCCCGCCATCGCGTGGATGCCACCGTAGGTGGCGCAGGTCCCCGCGGCTACGACAGCGGTGGCCTTCGGGGCCAGGCGGTCGATCCATTCGCTGGTGGTCATCGGCTGGTTCGTCTCGGGGTTATTGCCGAACCCGCACCAGTAGCCCTCGGTGTGGAGTCGCTCATTCGGGATCGACCCCTCGACGACCAGGACGAACGGTTCGATTTCGCCGCGATCGGCCTTGAAGAACCACTCGAGGAAGTCATCGGCGCCCCCGGTCGGGCCGCATTCGTAATCGATCAGTGGCCAATGGACGGCAACTTTCGGCAGCCCCGGAAGTGCTCCGAGTGCGATCTCCTCGACGCTGGGTTGGGTGGCGGCAGTCAGCGCCACTGAATCACCGTCACAACTTAGGCCGGCGTTGATCCAGAGAACATGGATCAACGTATCTTCGGCTTTGACTGCTTCCTGAGTCGGCATTGTCAGCCACCCTTCTGAAGCGAATTACATGTGGTCGCGTCCTTTGGTTCGACCAAGAACCGACCGCTAATGTGATTCCGATCACGTCAGTCTAGGCTTGACGCACAGTGCCCTCAATAGGGCTCGACACGGTCCGGCGGCGTTCGGAAAGCCATTCGTACCATCGCGAAACACCTTCGCCCGTGGCTGCCGAGAGCGTTATGAACTCTAGCCCCGGATTGACCCGATGCGCATATTCGCGGCATTGATCGAGATCGAAATCGACGAATGGCAGCAGGTCGATCTTGTTGACGATCACCAGGCTCGCGGCGGCGAACATGTGCGGATACTTCAGCGGCTTATCGGAACCCTCGGTCACCGAGATAACCACCACTTTGCCGTGCTCACCGAGGTCGAACAAGGCCGGACAGACCAGATTGCCGACATTCTCGACGAACAACATCGTTCCCGGCTCCGGATCGAGGACATCGAGCGCGTGCCGCACCATCTCCGCGTCCAGATGACAACCGGCGCCGGTGTTGATCTGCACGGCACGGCAACCGGCCGCGGCAATCCGCTCGGCATCCAGCAATGTCTCCTGATCGCCCTCGATCACCGCCATCGGCATCTCGCGCAGCTCCGTGACCGTGCGCACCAGCAGCGTGGTCTTTCCAGCCCCTGGCGAGCTCGTCATATTGAGCGCCAAGATGTCGCGCTCCCGGAGGCGTATTCGATTCTGCTGTGCGAGTTGGTCGTTCTTGGCGAGCACCTTCTGTTCGAGGGTCACCGTGTCGGTGACCGGGAGATGTACATGATCACCGCCGTGTTCAACGTCGTGCTCGTGCACGTGTTCGTCTCCGTGCGGGTGTTGATGCGGATGCTCATGCGGGATGGTGATCACGCCGGCCGAATGTTCGTCGCATCCGCAGGTTGCGCACATGCGTCACTCACCTCCATGGATCGTATTCGTAGTTCCATTCCGGACTTGATCTCGACATCGGAACTGCCGCATGCGCACAACAAGATCAGATCCGGCAGCGTGAAATCGGCACCGCAGGCCCGGCAATGCGCACTGCCCGGAACGGTGCGGATATCGAGACGCGCCCCCTCGGCGAGGGTCCCCTCGGCTGCCAGTTCGAAACAAAACTGCATGGCGTCGGGCACGACGGCGCACAATGCACCGACCTCGACGGTGACACTGTGCACCATTCGGCCCGCCGCATGCTCACTCACCACATCGATGACACTCTGGGTTATCGCCATCTCATGCAT
Organism: Nocardia sp. NPDC004604; assembly: GCF_040609795.1. NCBI lineage: Bacteria > Bacillati > Actinomycetota > Actinomycetes > Mycobacteriales > Nocardiaceae > Nocardia > Nocardia sp. NPDC004604. Next base: position 25,814 of record NZ_JBEXLC010000034.1, on the reverse strand, counting down.
CGCGGCTCATCTCTCGTCGAGAAGAACTATTCCGAGGCTACTCCGAAGCAAATCGATATTGCGGTGGAAATCGACGAAACTGCAGTAGACCAGGGCGATATTGTCGAACCTTGGGCAACCCGGCAGCATCCAATGCCGGTCCCGGGCGTCAGACCTCACGCGGCACCCGGACCGGAGCGGGTTGCGGGATTTTGCGGAGGAAGGCATGACGCCGTGCCGCGAATCCGTAGCGGTCGCCGAAGAGATCGGCCGACATCTGCGCCAGTTCCTCGGTCAAGATCGCCTCGATTCGGCCGGGCGGCAGATCGATATTCAGCCTGGCCCATTTGGCCTGCATGGCGGCAGCCCACACGGCAGGACGGCAGTACTCCCGGGCGAGGTCGTCGAGCCAGCAATCGAATTCGCGGTCCGGACCGACGCGATCGATGAGATTCGAACGGTGCGCCTCGACGGTATCGAGGCTCGGACAATCGGTGAGCAGCTCACGGGCACGATCAGGCCCGACCCGATGGGGCAGGGTAAAGGTATGCAGCTCGGAACCGGTGAGCCCGAGCGTCGCGTAGTGCGGATTCAGCAAGACGCGCTGCCGGGCCACGACGATATCGGCGGCCAGGGCGAGCATCACCCCACCGGCACCTGCCGAGCCGGTGAGTGCGGCAATGGTGACCTGCGAGGTGCACTCCAGCAACGCACGGCATACGGCATTGATCGCGGTGATATTCGCCCAGCCCTCGCGGGCCGGTTCGACCGCATGTTCGATGGCTCCCAGGTGGATCCCGTTGCACCAGTGCGGGTTGTCGGTCCCGCGCAGTATGAGCACGTCGGTGCCTTCCCGTCCCGCGTGCCGGATCGCGTCGGCGAGGCGCAGGCAGAAAACGGTGTCGAATGCGCCGTTGTAGGCATCGATGGTGATGGTCGCAATCGGGCTTGCACCTTCGCGGTGGTAGTGGATGTCACCGACGGTGGCCGCGGTGTTTCGCGGAACGGTCAGGATCGGGTAGCCCATCCGGTGCAGCACATTGGTCGCGGGGCCTTTGCAGCCGTCCGAAGCGGTTTTCGCGCGGAGGTGGCCGATCCAGAGTGTGTCCGTGCCGCAAGCTATTTCGATGCGGTGGTGCGCACGACCGACGATAGCTCCTGGCTCGCCGATGTGGCCGAGGCGTTTCCCGGGATGGGCGTCGTACACGTGAACGGGATGGGTGTGCAGCGTGGTGAGCACGCCCGGGGAGCCGTCCGCGGCGTTGATCCGCCGCGCGATCGTGTGGGCATCATCGGCCCAGTCGATGGCCCGGTCGGATTGCCGCATCGCCGGTCTGGGGCGTGCGTCGCGAATTTCTCGCGGCGCGTCCGCTTGATCGACCGGCACATATCGGGGATCGGATGCCTTATCGGCGGCTTCGAGAATGCATTCCACCGCAGCATCGGCGACGACAGTGTTGTACAGGGCGCTCTTGGTACGGCCGCCGGGCAGCGGGAACGTGCGAAATGCCCAGACCGGGCCCGCGTCCATCTCGGCAACGGCGGTGAGCGCCGAAACACCCCACCTCGGTTCGGCATTCGTTATCGCCCAATCCAGCGAGTGCGGACCACGGTCGCCGACCGGACCGGGATGGATGGTCAGCGTTGTCCAGCGACTGGTGATGCGCTCGGGGACAGCAGATTTCAGATATGGGCAGATGATGAGATCGAAATCCGCGCGAGCGACCGCGGCATCCATCTCACCGGCACCGGCGACAACTTCGGTCCGCACCACCCGTCCCGCCCTGCGCAGCGCGGCGGCCGCGCGCCGGGTAAGCCCGTTCTCGGCGCTGCTGAGCAGCAAAACCCGCTGAGACATTGCGTGAGCCCTCCTGCACAGCCTCTGGTACACGACGATCCATAGTGGTGACGAGACGGCTTGCAAAACCCATGCGGATCGGGACTGTACTCGCTACCGATCACTCCCCCGCTCCGACACGCACACCCGATACCGCCCGCAACGGAACGAACACGGCTCCCGCACTCGTCAACACGAACACCGGAGAGAAAGGGCCGCCGAGCGCCATGCTGGCGGTCCTCTTTCTCTCCAGTTCAGCGGGGCAGTCGTGCGCGAGTCGCTACGTCGACCGCTGGGTTACGGCCCGACCGGGTGTTCGGTATTCGGCGAGTCCGGTCAAGGCCTGCGGTAGCGGACCCTGATGGAGGACGCCGAGGCGTTGGGTGGCGCGGGTGAGGGCGACGTAGAGCTCGGCCGCGCCGCGCGGGCCGTCGGCGAGGATTCGTTCCGGTTCGACGACGAGGACGGCATCGAACTCGAGGCCCTTGGTCTCCGATGCCGTTACCGTGCCGGGCACACCGGGTGGTCCGATCACGACGCTGGTGCCTTCGCGGCCGGCTTCGTCCCGTACAAATTCCGCTATGGCAGTGGACAGTTCGTTCTCGGCGACCTGCCTGGACCAGGGCTGGACGCCGCAGGCGCGCACCGATTCCGGTGGCTGGACCGCGGGTGCGAACTCGGCGAGTAGCGCGGCGGCGACGGTCATGATCTCCGCCGGAGTGCGGTAGTTCACCGACAGCGACCGGTAGACCCAGCGTCCGGGCACGTACGGCTCGAGCATGGTGTCCCACGAAGTCGCGCCAGCCACCGACCGGCGCTGGGCGAGATCGCCGACCACTGTGAAGGATCGGTTCGGGCAGCGCCGCATCAGCACCCGCCAGTCCATTTCGGACAGTTCCTGGGCCTCGTCGACCACCACGTGCCGGTAGGTCCAATCCCGGTCTGTAGCAGCGCGTTCGACGAGTTCACGGGTGTCGCGTTCGAGGAATCGATCGGCCAGATCCTCGGCGTAGAGCAGGTCCTGGGCGAACAGATGGTCCTCATCGTCCATGTGGTCCGCGCGGCTGATCATGAGGTCCAGCACCCCGGCTGCGTACTCGGCCTGGGTCTGCTGTTCCCGCTCGGCGGTCCGGTCGGCCGGTTTGTCGGGGCCGAGCAGGTCGAACAGTTCGTCGAGCAGCGGCACGTCCGATACCGTCCAGGCGGCGCCATCGGCACGCAACAGCGCCCCGTCGGCGCCCGCCGCTCGCAGCCGCTCGGGCGACGAAAACAGCTGTGCCAATAGGGTTTCCGGCGTCAGTATCGGCCAGAGTGCGTCGAGCGCGGCGGTGAACATCTCGTTGTCGGCGAGCTCTGCGAGCAGGTCCGCCCGCAGCTGTTCCCATGCCTCGCGGTCCGAGCGGGTCAGCCAGCCCTTGCCGATCCGGGCTATCGCCCGTTCGGTGAGCACGTAGGTGATGATCTCGCGGAACACCGTGCGGGCCGCATTGTGCGCCAGCCCGCTGGCACGCGCCTCCTCCCTGGCCCACTGCGCGGTCTCGGCGTCGATACGCATCGTGACATCCGCCATTTCGATCGGCAGCGGATGTTCCGGCAGGCGCTGCCGATCGGCGATCGCCGCCGCGAGCACATCCAGGATCTTCAGCGAGCCCTTGAGCCGCGCAGCCTCCGCGGTGTCCTCGGCGGTGACACGCAGACCGGGCACGAGGTCGCCGGTGGTCATGAACACGACATTGGACTCGCCCAGCGACGGCAGCACGCGGCCGATGTGGTTCAGGAACGCCGGATTGGGCCCGACCACGAGCACACCGTGGCGTTCCATCCGCTCGCGCTGGGTGTAGAGCAGGTATGCGACGCGGTGCAGCGCAACCACGGTCTTCCCGGTGCCCGGACCACCCTCGATGACCAGCACCCCCGGGTGATCGAGCCGGATGATCCGGTCCTGTTCGGCCTGGATCGTCGCCACGATGTCGCGCATCCCCGCACCGCGCGGTGCGTTGACCGCCGCGAGCAGGGCCGCGTCCCCGCGCTCGGCACCACCGGGGCGGCCGAGCAGCTCGTCGGTGAAATCGACCAGGCGCCGCCCGCGGGTGTGGAACTGGCGGCGTCGACGCATGCTCTCCGGGCTCGCGGCGGTGGCAACGTAGAACGGCCGCGACGCTGGCGCCCGCCAATCGAGCAGCAGCGGTTCGTACTCGTTCTCCTCGTCGTAAAGCCCGATCCGGCCGATGTAGGAGTGTTCGCCCGACACGCTGTCCAACCGGCCGAAACACAACCCGTTGTCGGCCACGTCCAGCCGCTTCACCTCCTTGGCCAGCGCGCGCACCTCGGCATCGCGTTCGACGAGCGCCCCGCCGTTTCCGCGCAACGCCGCGCTGTACCGGCCCTTCGCCCGCGCGCGCTCGGCATCGAGCCGCGTGTAGAGCTCGGCCACATAGCTGCGCTCGGACCGCAATTCGTCTTCGTATCCCTGAGTTGACACGTACCCTCCCTTTCCTTGGCTCGACAATGCCGTGTGGTTCATGCGGACACGGGCGGCCTTTCTCGGGCGGCCGCGTCGACCAGCAGCTGCGCGGCCACCGTCGCGCCGTCGGTGCGGATCGTGCTGGCCACGGTGGCCGCTCGTGCACGGGTCTCGGTGGTGAGGGCCGTCGCGAGCGCGACCGACAGGGACTCGGTGGTCGGCGTCGGACCGTCGTGTGCCACACCGATGCCGAGGTCGGCCACCCGACGCGCCCAGTACGGCTGGTCCACCAGCTGAGGCACCACCACCTGGGGCGCGCCCGCGCGGGTGGCCGTTGTCGTGGTGCCCGCACCGCCGTGGTGCACGACGGCGGCCACCCGGCCGAACAGCGCCTGCTGGTTGACCTCGCCGACGACGAAGCAGTCGTCCTGATCGTCGATCAGGGCCAGGTCGGCCCAGCCGCGGGAGATGAGTACCCGGCGGCCCTGCGCGCGGACCGCCTCGATGACCACCCGGGCGATGTCATTCGCGGCTTGCATGGGCATGCTGCCGAAGCCCACGTAGACCGGTGGTGTGCCCGCATCCAGGAAGGCCACCAATTCGGCCGGGAGCGGGCGCTCATCCGGCACGATCCAGGCACCGGTCTGCACCACCTCCAGGTCCGAGGTCTCCTGCCACGGGCCGAGGGCCGGGTCCGTCGCCAGCCACGGATGGTCGGTGCAGACGTGATCGCGGACATTGTCCACCGGTGGCAGGCCGATCGAGGCCCGGTGGGCGTTGACCACCGGGCCGAACAGCTCGTTCATGTGCTGGGCGTTCAGGTCCCACAGCACCCGGTTGTCGGTGACATCCGGCGGCAATGGCCGACCCGGCCATTGGTGCGGTGGGTGGTGCGGCGAGGGCAGCATGGTCGCGAAGAAGCTCACATACACGAAGTGGATGTCCAGTTTCTCCGCCACGGCCCGCGCGGCGGCCACGGCCGGGAACAGCCCGGTCGCCACCACCACAGCACATCCGTCGGCCGCCGCGGCGAGCGCGTCGAACTGCGCGGCGACCAACTCGGCCGCCCGCTGCGGCAGGTCCGCGGGTTCCCATTTCTTCGGCCCGCTCGCTACCTCGCGCATCGACGGGCCGCTCGGCACCATGGGCACACCGACCTCGGCCAACCGCTCCGCGAAGTCCGGCGGCGCGCACACCCGCACCTGCGCGCCGAGTGCCCGCAACCGCATCGCGAGTGCCACCATCGGTTCGACATCCCCGCGCGACCCATACGTCGACAACAACACACGCATTCGGTACTCCCATTTCCGCCGGTTCTGGACTCGGCCAGCGATTCTGCAGCATGACCCGGGTCTTGCCGCAAGCCCCGGGGTGCGCTATATGTTGGTAACGGAAGGGAGTCGGTAAGCTCCTTCCGCTTGATCGTCCGCAGCGCACGGGCAATCTCCCCGCAAAACCACATGGGCGTTGGGCGCAGACCTGCCACTCGCCGGGGTAGCGGCGAGATAGCGCGGCCGGGACACGCCGAGATCTCGAACACGCCGATGCGCAGGAGGCGAAACCCAACACAGGCCATACGATTTCGCTATGACCACTGGGGTTGGGAAAGTGCTGGTTACCAGGAAGATTCAGCGACGCGGCCGATCGGTGCTGGTTACTGTCGGTGCGCCACAGCCATTTTCATCGACCGATTCCAGCTACGTATGCCGACTACGTATCGAGGGGTTGCAGCCCGGACCGATGATGATCAGAGCTACCGGCAACCAGCCGGTGCAGGCGTTGCTGTCCGGATTGGGAGAAGTCAGCTCGAGGCTGTCGGTCACCCTCCCCGATTTCCTATCCGATGCCCACATCGGTGGTGACCTCACACCACTTCGCGCCTAGTACGAGGAGCCCTCGGGGCCCCGGCGCGGAGCCGGGGCCTCTCGCACGACCGACCGGTCGCTATCGCGGTGGATGGCGCACCTTCGGGCATGTTTTGCCCGCGAGGTGACACTTCTCCTCGAAGCCCTCGGGCAGCCAGGCGCCGGACAGCAATGTCGGGTGGTGCGGGAAGTGTCCATGTGCCGCAATGGTGAATACGAGTGCGGCCCACGGGCATTGCACCTGCACCGTTGCCGGGGTGCCGTCATCGAGGACATATTTGAAGCCGACGCGGTCGGGTCCGAGCAGATCCACCTGATCCAAGCCCGACCAGTACATCGACCAGGACTGCTGCGGGTTGATGAAATACATCCGCTGATCGGAAACGACCACTGTGGCGGGCGGATCCGCGACCCACCGCGGTTGCATGTCCTGCTCGGCTCGACGTCGTCGCGCATGATTGAACGCGGCATTGCCGAGATGTGCCGCGGCCACGAAGCCCAGTGACCCGGTGGCGGCGATCCGGTTGCGGTCCCAGCTGCCGTCGCCGACGGCGCGCCATTCCCACCACACCGCGGGTCCCTCGGCCAGCGGCAGCTCACCTCGTTCCAACCTGATTCGGGTCGGCCGCGGCGGCAACTCCGGCAACCGTCCGGTTCTCAGCAGCTGCACTACCCCGCACGTGTACAGCAGGTGGTCGTCGAACCACGACCAGCCCACCTGCTGGGCGAGAAACCGATTGATGTCCTCATCGGGGTCGTACATGCGGTTGGCTCCCAGAACTGTGCACCTGTCACAGGGATTCGGGGTCCGGCAGGATCTCGGCGACCGCATCGACCGCTCGATCGCGTTCGGCCGAGGGCTCACCGATTTCCACCCGAATCCGCCGCACCAGGATCTCACGCGGCGGTGGGGCAGGGCATCGACGCGGTTATGCCGAAAGATCGGTGGTCTCGGCTCCCGCCATCTTCACCAGCATGTCGTGCAATGCCTTCGCCAACTTCCCCGCACGATCGCCGTAGAGTGCGACCTCGGTGAACGCATCGACCAATGCGGGTCCCGGATCCAATGGGCTGTAAGCGAGATCGGCACCGCCACGCAGGGATTCGGTGACCAACCTGCGCTGCGCTTCCTGACGCGCACGAAAGTCACCCGCGACTTCGAGGGCACAACCGAATTCACGAACAACCGCCGCGTACACCGGCCGGTCGGCAGTGCGCCTTCTGCGCAGCCACCTTCGCGGCGGCGCATTGCCGGTCGGCGGAACCAGCGTCGCCAAAGTGGGTCCATGCAGAACCATCCAGATCGCCCGGGACTTCGACCGCGGCGTCTCCGACGAGCCCCCGCGCACCGCACCCACACCATCGTCCGGATCGGTGATCGCAATGCCCCGCAATGCAATCGGATACTTTCCGAGCATGTCATCGATGGCCGCCGCGATCTCCCGCACCGCGTAGATATCGACCCGCGCCGCATGGAATCCAGTGATCTCCAACTCATGCCGCGCCGCCATCTCCACCGCAATCTGGTGCGCCGGAGGCTCGGTCACGGCATGATTCCGGGGACGCACCGCCACCTCGGCCGCCGACTCCTGCCTCCACCCCGCCGCAGACTCCCGACCGTCGGCCTGCGGATGCGGTACCCCCGCAGCCGACTCGAGGGACTGCGACCGATGCCCCTCCAGCCGCGCGCTATCGGGATCCGGACCTGCTGGTCCGGCAATGTCGCCCCCTGCCCCGATCACACTGGGTTCCGCAGCGGGGCCGCGGGATTGCAACCGCAAAGCATCGAACCGCGCACTGTCAGAGTCCGGACCGTCCCCGGCGAGTCCCGGTCCATCAGCCGCTGGACGAACCAACCCTGGCCCGCTGACATCACCCAGCGGACGGTCTGCGGCCGGTCCGGTAGCGCCGCCACTCGCGCTGATCAACCCGGCGTCCGCAGCATGGGGCAGGGACTGCGCCCACGACGCCTCGAACCGTGCGCTGTTGGGATCCGGACCGACCACGTCGAGACCCGACCCATCAACACGCGGAGGAACTTCCCCTGGTCCCGCCAGCGGACGAACCTCCCCCGGTCCCCCGACATCGGCCAGCGGACGACCCGCTACTGGTCCAACAGCGTCGCCACCTGCGCGGGTTACACTAACTTCCGCTGCAGGTTCGAAGAACCGCGGCTGCAGCGCCTCTCGCGATGCGCGGTCCGTGTCCGGATCGATCGTCTCCGGTCCCGACACTTCAACCTGCGGACGAACCACTTCTGGTCCCCCGATATCGCCCATCGAACGAACCACGCCCGGTCCAGCGACGGGGCCACCCGCGATCGCAGTGGGTTCGGCAGCGGCGGTGACATCACCCAGCGGAAGAGCCTCGGCTGGCCCACTAGCGGCACCACCTGCGCCGATCGCGGTGGATTCCGCGGCGGGAGCGAGGAACTCCGATCGTGGCGCCTCCTGCTCTCCACCATCAGTGGCCCGCTCGACCGCCGCTGGAGTCGGTACATCAACCAGCGGGCGAGCCACGTCTGGTTCCGCTGCATCGCCTACCGGACGAACCACTGCCGGTCCGGCGGCATTGCCACCCGGACTGGGTTCTGGTGTGGGGGTGAGAGATTGCGCGCCTTGCCGCGTGCTATCAGCGTCCGGATAGACCGCGTTTGGTCCCGGTCCATCGACCTGCGGACGAACCGACTCTGGTTCTGCAACATCACCCGGCGGACGAACCGCAGCCGGTCCAGTAGCGTCGCCACCCGTGTCGATCGCAGTGGGTTCCGGAACGGAGGGCAGAGACTGCGAGCGCTGGGCCGTTAGCCGTGCGCTATCGGGGTCTGGACCTAACGGCTCGGAGCCCGCCTGCCGACGGGCTCCCCTTGGCCCCGCGACATCGAGCAGCGGACGAATCGCCTCTGGTCCAGTAGCGTCGCCACCCATGCCACCCACAGTGGGTTCCATAGCGGGGGCCGGGCATTGGGACTGGGCCGCCTCTCGCCGTGCACTCTCGGGGTCCCGGCGGACAGCGGCGGATCCTCGTGCATCGACCTGTGAATGAACCGAACCTGGCCCCGTCACATCGCCCAGCGGACGCATCGCTGCGGATACCGTGACATCGCCCGTCGGATGACCCGCTCCTGATTCCGTGACATCGTTGAGCGGGCGAGCCGCTGCTGGTTCAGTGACGTCGACACCCGTGCGGACGACGTTGGGATCCGCAGCGGGAGTGCGGGACTGCGGTCGGAAGGCTTCTCGCGGTTCGCTGTCGGGGGTCGGCGGGATCGCCTCGGGTTCCGGTACATCAGCCTGTGGACGAGCCGATCCCGGTCCGGTGACATTGTCCGGCGGGCGAGTTGCTGCCGGTCCCGGGGTATCGCCGAGCGGCACAGCTGATTCGGGAGCTTCGCTACCTGCGCCGACCGTAGTGGGCTCGGCAGCGGGGGTGCGGGACTCTGGCCGCAGCACCCGTCGGGGGTCCGGACCGAACGACTCGGGGACCGGCAAGTCGACCTGCGGGGGAACCGACCGTGGTCCCGCGATATCGTCCAGCGGACGAGCCGCTGCCGGGTGCGAGACCGGCGGATGAGCCACTGCCGATTCCGCCACGTCACCTGCCGGGCGAACCACTGCCGGACCCACGACATCGCCCAACGGGCGGGTTGCCGCGGGTCCCGCCGTGTCACTACGCGCGGGGACCGCCGTGGGCTCGGCAGCGGGGTTCGGGGACTGTGATCGCAGCGGCTGGTGCGGTGCGGTGTCGGGGTTCGGACCGAACGACTTCGGGCCCGATACGTCGATCTGTGGATGTACCAACCCTGGTTCCGCAACATCGTCCATCGGACGACTCGCCAAGGGGCCCTGAATATCGGCGAGCGGAGAAACTGCTGCTCGTCCAGAGTTCTGCGGAGGAGCCGCTGCTGATCCCGCGCTGGGCGGAAGAACCGCTGCCGATCCCGCGCTCGGCGGAAGAACCGCTGCTGGTCCAGAGTTCTGCGGAGGAGCCGCTGCTGATCCCGCGCTCGGTGGAGGACCCGCTGCCGATCCCGCGCTCGGCGGAAGAACCGCTGCCGATCCCGCGCTCGACGGAAGAACCGCTGCCGATCCCACACCCGACGGAAGAACCGCTGCCGATCCCGAGTTCGGCGGGCGAGTTGCTGCGGATCCCGCCGCATCGACCAGCGGGCGAGCCGCTGCTGATCCGCTGGCATCTTCCACCGAAGCCGCCGCTGGGCTGCTGGCTTCGCCGCCCATGCGGGTCACGGTGGGGCGCGGTGGTGGCGGTGCGGGCAGGCGGATTGCTGACGAGCGTGCTGCCACGAGTGGGTTCGCTTCGGCCGCAACGGGTGTGGGCACTCGGGTGGATGCGGCGGAAGGTTGTGGGCGTAGGCGCACGGTGCGTTGTGTCCATGGTGTCTCTGCATTTCGACGAGACCATGGGGTTGGCTGCGGCTTGCGGGCGGAGACAGAGGGCTGAGGTTGCGCGACTTGCGCGACTTGCGCGACTTGCGCGACTTGCGCGACTTGCGCGACTTGCGCGACTTGCGCGACTTGCGCGGAGACGCGGATATCGGATGCGGCCGTGACCGGATCGGCGGGAACAGGCGTCGTGGCGGTGGCGGAATCGGCTTCTGCGGCTGCGATGGCGGTTTTCAGGTCGGTGACGGCGCGGGTGGCTTGGGTGATGAGGTGTTCCAGGCTTGCGACCATCGCGCGGAGTTCGCTGAGGTCGATCCGCGATCGCTGGCTCACCGCGCTCTCCTGCTCGTCCTAGCGCGGTCAGGTGCTGGCGGGTGTGCTGACCTGTAACCACGTTTCGATGCCACCGAACCGAAGACGGACAGTGGCCCACCTAATTTTCGCTCAGGTCGCAAAACTCCCGAGACTGGGAAGTCCGCGTAGTTGCGGCCGAGCTCCCGACTCACGGACGCGCGGTTTCACACAGAACGGCGCGAGGGTCGCCATGGGCGATCACATGGGCGTCATGCAGGACTGGGCAGCGGTGCACGTTCGGCAGGGGTCCGCCCGTTGGCCGGTGTCGGTGGCGGCGGGCGTGACTCACCCGCCACATCCCGAGGTCGGGTCACGTGTCAGATCGTTGCGAACGCAAAGTGAACTCCCGAAGTCACGGTTGAGACGAATTATCAACGCGTTCTTGCTGTTTCGCGGTGTGTTGTTCACAGATCGGACGGTGGTCGTTCACACCGCGACGTTAACGTCGAAAGTCGTTGCCGGGGACTGTTGAGCAGCCCTGAGGATCTACCAGCTCCGATACTCGTCTCACCGTAGTGCCGTCTGTGTGCGGCACTACGGCATACGAATCAGGTTGTGGCGGTGAATAACTGGAAAGCAGAACCCTGCGATCAGGTCCTGTGGCAAATGCCCGCGATGCTGCGGCGATTTCGGGACCGGCTACTCGCATCACGTCCCCGGCGCTGGGCGACCCGGATCCTGCTGGGTCTGTTCCTGCTGTTCGTCTGCCCCATCCTGCTGGGTGCGGTGGCCAGCGCTGAAACGGGTACCAGGACCACCGGATCGTCGGTGGGCAGTGCGCTCGGCTGGACACACGTCAAGGATTCGTCGGGGGTCGAACTTTCGAGCTATATGTTCGCCACCGACCACGGCAGCGTGCTGCACCCGGGAAATGCCGCCGTCTCACTCGTGCTCGGCCTGGAGTTCGCGGGCTGGAAAATCCTTGTGACAACGGCGATCTGGCTCATCGGGTACGCATTGAGTTTCCAGTGGCTGAATATCGTTTCGAAACCGTTGGAGGGCGTGGCGCACAGCCTGACCGGGCAGATCGCGACACCGATCATGTTGGTGACCGCCGCGACGATCGGCGCGTTCTTCGTGGCCTGGTTTGTCACCCGTGGCTTCTACGCCAAGGCGACCATGCAGGTGGTGACGATGGTGGGAGTCGCGATTTTGGGTCCGATATTCCTGGCCGAGCCGTTGGCGGATGTGTTGTCCTCGGATGGCTTGCTCGCGGAGGGGCGCGATCTCGGCATCTCGGTCGCGGCGGGGCTCAACGGCAATGGCACCGCCGACCCGTCTCATTCGGTGGCGACCATGCAGGCCACCCTCACCGATAACTTCGCGCGGCGCCCGCTCCAGGTGTGGAACTACGGGCATGTGGTCGACGAGCAGCCAGCGTGCAAGTCGGCATGGTCGGCGGGTATGTCGGCAGGTAACGAAGACCGCGTGAAGAACGGCATCAGCAGTTGCGGGGACCGCGTGGCAAAGGAGTCGGTCGACAATCCGAACTTCGAGCAGATCGCGACCGGACTGTTATTGCTGCTGGCCGGAACGGTATTACTCGCCTTCGGCGCCGTGCTCGCGATCAAGGTCGTCCGGGCGGCGCTCGACACTATCTACCACGGCTTGATGTCGATCTTCGGCTTCGCCGCGGGCGGCTTTGTATATGGGCCGACGCAGACTTTCCTGGTGCGCAATATGGTCGACGGCGTGATCGCGGCCGCGCGGATGACGGCGTTCACCATATTTCTGGGCGTGTACGTCTTGATCCTGGGAGATCTGTTCCGGCTGGCCGGGGACCAGGTCATGGTGGTGTTCGTTATCGGAGCAATCGTGATGATCATCGCGATCCTCCAGCTCAAGAAGCTCAGCAAAAGCCTGGACAAGGGCAACGAATGGGTCGCGAACAGGTTCGCCCTTGCCATCCAGGGCAGCGGCGGTGGGCGAGCGTCGGGCAGCGGTGGCGGGACCGCACTGGGTATGGGCACCATGGGTGCAGGGCACTCCATGTCAAAAATGCCGATGCTGGCGGCACTCGGCGCGGTCAGTACCATTAGCAATTCACCGGCGACCGAATGGCTCTGGGGCAGAACCCGATCACCGTTGCGGCCCTTCTCCAGAATGGAGCGACAGTCGCAGTTGGCTCAGTGGGGATTCTGGAGCTCGCGGGGGGTCGGCGGCCCCAGGGGCTACTACGCCCAGTCATATTTGCACCGGCCGTTGTTCGAGATGGCCGCACGGGAGGCCGCTGAGGCGAATGGCGGCATCAACACCGTCCGCGGCGCGGCCGCAGCGATGCAAGCTGTCGCGGATGTCGGCGGAAAGTCAACTGATGCGTGGGTCGCGATGGACGTTGTCGGATTCCGCGACGAGCGAATAAGGTACAACGCCATTCGGTCGTGGGAGATCGTCGATGGCAACACCAAGGACTGGACGCTCGCCAACACCCATCTCGGCCACGTGGTCGCCGGGGTCCAGCGCGTCCAGGACTCGTCGCTTCGCCTCATCGCGGGCAATAGTGCCCCTGGAGAGGTCGCGGCAGATCTCGCTAACTTGCAAGCGGCCGCATTCCGGTACCGGCGTTCGGTCCCCGCTGGCGTCACTCTCGACGGCGGCGTCGCGAACGGGCCGGAGGAGCAATTCGTCAGTGCCTACCTGGCCGCGCCTACGTCGGAAGCGATCCTCGATCTCCAACGAGTCGCCAGTGGCGTTGCGCCCACGGGCCCGTTGCTCGGCACTGTTTTCGAGAATGACCACCTCGCCGCCCGGCGCATGATGGGAGCGATCGGAAGTAGGCAAGCGGACCTTGTCCTGAACAGCGTCAATGACGTACTGGCTAATCCAACGGACCAGCAGTTGCTCCGCGTGGCCCGTGGCCACATCTCCGACGCGACCATCACCGACCAAGCATTGAGCGGAGCCAAGCGAACATCGACCAACACACCGACGCCACCGGCACAGAACAGCCCACAGCGGCCCGGCTGGGCCAGGGCGCTGGATCCCGTCGGCCAGGCACTGAATTAGTACCGGAGGCAAGGCTATTCGGCGGATGCGGGTCGGTTGTTCGGCGTCGTGGGCGAGTTCGGGGAATCCGGCACGGAGCTGGTCCCGGCAGCGGCGAACCTCGCGGAGCTCGCGGAGGGTACGCGGCGCCTCGGCCGTCGATCGCACGACGCGGCGCCCGGTCCCGAGGGGTTGAATGGTCGCGGCCAGCGCGACGGCGCTATGGCTGAGCAGATCGTTGATCAGTTCGACGAACTTCCCGCGTCCGGGTACCGGGTCGTCGGCTGCTCGACGATCACGATCGGTTCGGTGGGCAGGCCCGGGTGCGGACGTTCGGCCATCACCGGGAACTGGGCGGTGTGAAATTGGCGAATCTTTGCGATTCGCAATACTTTTCGGCGGGCCAGGAACCAACCGCAGACCAGGGCCGGAGCCAGTCCGACCAGCATGGCGATCACCGCGGCGCGTTGAACCATATCGCCGCTGCAGGCCATCAGGACGACCACGGTTGCCAGGAACAGCAGCGTCGCCACCGTCGTATAGGGCGTGCCGGGCAGCCGAGAGTGCGGACGCCAGGCCAGTCCGAGTCGCCACTGCTGCCACAGGCGCAGATGACAGAGCAGCACCGTGGTCCACGACGCAATGGTGCCCAGCGCCGATACGTTCAAGACGATCTCGAATGCCTTCTCCGGCACCACCGCATCGAGACCGACACCGACCAATGCGATGGCACCGGTGGCCAGGATGCCGACATATGGCACACCCGACGGTGACATTCGCGCGGCCGCGGCGGGTGCGCTGCCGTTCATCGACATCGAGCGCAGAATCCGGCCGGTCGAGTACAGCCCGGCGTTGAGACTGGAGAAGGCCGCGGTGATCACGATCAGGTTCATGATCGAACCGGCCGCTGGCACACCGATTCTCGCGAAGAACGTGACGAACGGACTCTCACCGGCACGGAATACTGTGTAGGGCAATAGCAGTCCGAGCAGTATCAGCGAGCCGACGTAGAACACCGCGATGCGCGAGATGACGGAGTTGATCGACCGCGGCATGATCGCCTCCGGATGCTCCGCCTCACCGGCCGCGATACCGACCAGTTCGACTGCGGCATAGGCGAATACGACGCCGGTCAGGACGGTGACCAGCG
Organism: Nocardia sp. NPDC004604; assembly: GCF_040609795.1. Taxonomy (NCBI): domain Bacteria; kingdom Bacillati; phylum Actinomycetota; class Actinomycetes; order Mycobacteriales; family Nocardiaceae; genus Nocardia; species Nocardia sp. NPDC004604. The sequence goes on along the minus strand of NZ_JBEXLC010000034.1, from coordinate 10,777 downwards.
GTAGTAGACCGGTCGGGAACAGTCCACCGTGGTGCGCGATCACACCGACACCGGTCGGCGCGCCTCGAATCGTGAAGCGACCAGCGAGGAAAATCGTGCCGACGATCAGAAAGCCGACCAGCGCAACGACTTTGATCAATGCGACCCAGAACTCTAGTTCACCGAACCAGCGCACCGAGATCAGGTTGGTACAGACGACCACGACCAGGGCGATGAGCGCGATCACCCACTGCGGGACGACTGCGAACGCGCCCCAGTAGCGGACATAGGCGGCGATGGCGGTGATATCGACGATCCCGGTCATGCACCAGTGGAAGAAGTAGGTCCACCCGACGGCGAATGCCAGCTTCTCCCCGTAGAACTCGCGGGCGTAGGAGACGAACGATCCGGAGGAGGGCCGATGCAGCACCAGTTCGCCGAGCGCTCGCAAGATGAAGAATACGAATACCCCGCATACCGCGTACACCAGGAACAATCCTGGACCGGCACCGGCCAGGCGCCCGCCTGCCCCGAGAAATAGACCGGTGCCGATAACCCCACCGATCGCGATCATCTGCACTTGGCGCGCGCGCAACGCTCTGCGATAACCGACATCTTCGGCATGCAGCGCATCGGCGAACGTCGAGAGTTCTACTGGTCCTCGACCTGCGATCATGACCCAGCCTTCCAGTGCGGGATATCATGTCGCGAAGCAATGTACCGTTAGTTAACGGTACATTCAACAAGGTTTCACATTTGGTTTCGATGGGTACTCTAGACCGCCGCCCTGCGAAACCGATTGCAATCCAAAGAAGCTCAGCCGATCGGTCGATAGCGTCCGAGTAGCTGCACGTGCCGCGGTTCGAGTTCGTCGATGCTCCGCACGCCGAGCAGTTTCATCGTACGGACGATCTGCGCGCGCAGGATGTCGATGGTGCGATCCACACCGGGTTCGCCGCCCGCCATCAGGCCGTAGAGGTAGGCGCGGCCGATGAGTGTGAACCGCGCGCCGATAGCCAGCGCGGCGACTATGTCGGCGCCGTGCATGATGCCGGTGTCCAGGTGGATTTCGATATCCGCTCCGACTTCGCGCACGACCGAGGGCAGTAGATGCAGTGGCACCGGTGCTCGATCCAGTTGGCGTCCACCGTGATTCGACAGCACGATGCCATCGGTGCCGAGCGCGGCCAGACGTCGCGCATCCTCGACGGTTTGCACGCCCTTCACCAGCATCCGACCGGGCCAATGCTCGCGGATCAAGGCCAGATCATCGAATCCGACGGTGGGGTCGAACATGGCATCGAGCAGTTCGGCCACCGTACCGGACCAGCGGTCGAGGGAGGCGAAGGCCAGCGGTTCGGTGGTCAGGAAGTCCCACCACCACGCGGGCTTGCCCACGGCGTCGATGGCGCCACCGAAGGTGATCGAGGGCGGTACGGTCATACCATTGCGGGCATCGCGTAGCCGGGCGCCGGAGACGGGGACGTCGACGGTGACCACAAGGGTGTCGAATCCGGCCGCCGCGGCGCGGTCCACGAGGGCGAGGGATCGGTCACGATCGGTCATCATGTAGAGCTGAAACCAATTGCGCGCATTGGGCCCGGTGGCCGCCGCGACATCCTCGATGGCGGTGGTGCCCATGGTCGAGAGCGTGAACGGTATGCCCGCTCGTTCGGCAGCGCGTGCTCCGGCCAACTCCCCAGCGGTATGCATCATCCTGGTGAATCCGGTGGGCGCGATGCCGAACGGCAGTTGGACGGACTTGCCGAGCACGGTCGCGGTGGTGTCGGTCGCCGCCACATCGCGCAGGATCGCGGGGCGGAACTCGATATCGGAGAACGCCTCTCGGGCCCGGTTCAGACTGATTTCGGCATCGGCCGCACCGTCGGTGTAGTCGAAGGCGACCTTGGGGGTGCGCTTACGGGCCATCGCGCGCAGATCCCAAATCGTCTGGGCGCGTTCGAGTTTGCGCGCCATGCCGTCGAACGGTCGTTCGAACTTGACCAACGGCGCGAGTTCGCGCGGGCGCGGCAGCCTGCGCGCGGTCATCGTGGACCGGACCGGAGGCTGTGCGGCGCCCACAGTTCGTCGGCGTCACCGGCGTCGAGTCGGCCGCGGTAGACGTCGATCTTGTGGTCGATGAGTTCCAGATTGCCCTGCAGCTCAGCGATTTTGGCGGCCACATCGGCGCGGTGGGCCACCATGAGGGCAAGCCGTTCCTGTTCGTTGCCGTGCCCGGCGGAGACCAGTTGGGCATAGCGCCGGATGGTTTTGATAGGCATGCCGGTGGCCCGCAGCCTGGTGCACACGGTAATCCAGGTCAGGTCCACCGGCCGATAGCGCCTGCGCCCGCCATTGGTGCGTTCGACGGAGGTGATGACCAGGCCTGCGCGTTCGTAGTAGCGCAGGGTGTGGGCGCTGACCCCGGTGCGGCGAGCGGCTTCGGCGATGGTCACGCCCGCCTCGGGTGCGGAACGCATGGACTCGGATACCGGCTGCGGTTCGACTTCGAGCACACTCTAAATCGTAGCTTCGATACGAGCCTGCTCGGCGCTACCACCGTGAGTGGCCGAACGGGCGATCGAGAAATGCTGTCGGTAGCGATCCGGCGTGGTGGCCAACTGCCGGGAGAAGACCCGGTGCAGTGTTTCACCGTGTTTGTAGCCGACCGCCTTGGCGATGGCGGATACGGTCATATCGGTGGTCTCCAGGAGGCCGCGGGCCGCCTCCACACGCAGGTTCTCCACGAAAGCGGCTGGGGTGCTTCCAGTTTCGGTGCGGAAAGCACGGGCGAAGGCGCGCTCGCTCAGCCCCGCCCGTGCTGCCAGTGCGGCCACGCTCAGGTCCTCGTCCAAATGGTCGGGCAGCCACTGTTGTACGGCTCGGATCGCCGGCGTACGCGCCGGTTGTGCACGCAGCTGGGCGCTGAATTGCGCTTGGCCGCCCGGCCTCCGGGCGAAGACGACGAACCACCGGGCGATCAGCTGCGCCACCTCGGTGCCGTGATCCGCCTCGACCAGGGCCAGCGCGAGATCGATACTGGCGGTGACCCCCGCCGAGGTCCACCGGTTTCCGTCGTTGACATAGATCCGGTCCGGCTCGACGGTCACCCGAGGATAACGCTCGGCCATCATGGCGCACGCACCCCAATGCGTTGTCGCGTGATAGCCATCGAGCAGCCCGCCCGCAGCCAGCAGCAGCGAACCGGCACATACCGCTGCGACCCGTCGCGACCGCCGGGCAATGGCCGGAAGGTCGCGCACCACCTCGGCCGATACCGCCGGCGCGAAGGCGCCATTGCCCCCGATGACGATCATCGTGTCGATCTCGTCGTCACCCGCGGCGATCTCCGCCAGGGAATGTCCGACATTCATCGTCACACCGCCCTCCACCGCGATGGCGCCGGCCCGCGGCGCCGCCGTCACCAACCGGTAGACCGGCGATCCGGAGACAGCGTTCGCGGCACCGAAAATGTCCATGGGACCGGCCAATTCGATCAGCTGGATCCCGTCGTAGACCACGAGGACAACGGTTCGGGACGTCGACACGTCCCTATCATCACCGCATGCACCCATGGCTGTCACGGCAATGTGCCAGCCGATCACACCGCGTGCCGGACGGGCTCGAGCAGACCGGCGGCATGCTGGCGCAGGAACGGAATGATCAGTTCAGCGACTCGGTCGCCGAACTGGGCGTGCGGATAGTGCCCGCCGCCGTCGACGACGGCGACCTTCCCGATGCCCATGGGCATCGCCGCGACAATCGCCATCCCTTCGGCCTTCGGATCCGGGTAGTCCGGATCCGCGGCGCCCATGATGACCAGCGCAGGACGGTGGACGCCGGACAGCGCGGCCTCGGCATCGGCCGGAGTGGTCCTGCCGGTCTTCATGAATTCGGCCCACCGGCCGGGTTTCCGCAGGGTCCGCATCAGGCCGTCGAGGTAGTCGGTGTAATCGTCCGGCTTGGTCGGATAGGCGAAGTCGAGGTATCTGCGCCACAGTCTCGGCGACCCGAGCAGCAGCGTGCCCATCAATCGCATCAGCCCACGCCGATACCGCGGCACGGTGAACAGGGCACCCATGTCCAGGTGCTGGGCCTTGGTGAACGGGTTGATCTCGATAATGGCCGCGACCAGTTCCGGCGCCTCGGCCGCCGCGATGGTCGCCGCGCCGCCGGACAGCGAGTGCCCGACGATCGCCGCGGGACCGCCGAAGTACCGGATCACACTGAGCAGGTCACCGGCGACATCGGTCCGGCTGATGGCCGCCTTCCTGGTGACCGAGGGCCAGCCGAGGCTGGATTCGCCGTGCCCGCGCAGGTCCGCGTTCACCACCCGGTATCCCGCGGCGACCAGTGGCGGTACGAGATGGCGATAGTCGTGCCGCGAGGTGCCGATGCCGTGTGAGAGCACCACCAGCGGCCCGTCACCGACGACATCACAGGCCAGGCGCCCTTCCGCGAAAGTCACGAACTCGGTCATTTGCTTACCTTCCAAGCGATTTCGATCGGTCGCGGCGTGCGCGACATGGGTCGAATTGAACGCCGGAAATCAGCGGCTGTCGGTAGGCTCGGCGGGATCGGTCATAGACACAGCGGATTTCGTCAGTCACTGACCCGATCGGCCCCGACCGAGGCGGCCTGCGGGTCGGACCACCTGCACCGATGTCGGCCCGGTAGCCCGATCCGCGGCGCGTCACGCAATGCAATCGTTCGGCAACATCACAAACGCGTCCGGCCGCTCCAGGCCACGGCTCAGCGCCCGACATCGATTGCCAGCGCCGCGCGGGGCCTACCTTGCAGCTGGGCAACCCCCCGAATAGACTGTGATGTGCGTCACAATCAATTGGCGCAGGGTCTCCGACAGCACCGTGGGTGGGTGGATGTGCAGCGAGAGTGGGGGCACGGATCGCAGGACCGAGGAGAACGATCATGTCCGGACTGGTGCACCAACCCTGCGTCACGCTCGACCGGCGGGGCGTCGCCGACTACGCCGAACCGTGAAATACCATGTCGGACAAGGCACGAACGCTGGCGGCGGCCAATGGCCGGACCCCGGAGGCGGATCCGGAATTCGCCACGCGCGCCGAGGCCTTCGGCACCCGGATGCTGGACATTGTCAATGACGGATTCTTGGCCCTGATGATCAGCATCGGCCACCAGACTCGCCTGTTCGACACGATGAGCACGATGCCGCCCGCGACGAGCACGCAGATCGCCGAGGCCGCGAAGCTGAACGAGCGATATGTGCGCGAATGGCTCGCCGCACTCACCGTTGGACGGATTGTCGACTACCACCCCGCCGATCGCACATACGTGCTGCCTCCGGCGCACGCCACCTCGCTGACCAGGGCGGCCGGCCCGGACAATATCGCCTCCTTCACGCAGTTCGTGCCGCTGACCGCGAGCGTCGAGCCCGAGATCATCGACTGTTTCCGCCACGGCGGCGGCGTCGGGTACGCCGAGTACGGCCGATTTCAGCAGCTCGCGGCGGAGCAGAGCGCCGCGGTTCATGACGTCGCGCTGATCGACGTCACCATCGCGCTGGCGCCGGGACTGCCCGAGCGGCTACGCCAGGGCATCGCGGTCGCCGATATCGGCTGCGGCAGTGGGCATGCCATCAACCTGTTGGGCAGGGAATTTCCCAACAGCCACTTCGTGGGCTACGACTTCTCGGAGGAAGGGATCGCGGCGGGCCGCGCGCAGGCGCGGGCGATGGGCCTGGCCAATACCGGTTTCGAACTGCGCGATGTCACATATCTGGCCGAATCCAACAGATTCGACCTGATCACCGCCTTCGATACGATCCATGACCAGGCCCATCCGAAACAGGTGCTGCGCGGCATCGCCGAGGCATTGAAGGACGACGGCATCTTCCTGATGGTGGACGTCCAGGCCTCCAGCAACCTGGAGGAGAACCTGGACCACCCGATGGGGCCCGGCCTGTACGCCATCTCCACGATGCACTGCATGACGGTGTCGCTGGCACTCGACGGCGATGGCCTCGGCACCATGTGGGGCGAACAGCTCGCGACCCGCATGCTCCGCGAAGCGGGCTTCGCGTCCATCGATATCGAGCACGTCGAAGCCGACATCCTCAACAGCTACTACGTGGCAAGGAAGAGCTGAGCGCCGATCAGTCCCAGGTTTGCGCGGTATCGTACCGGCGGCGCATCTGACGTCGCCGGTAGAACACCTCGTCGACCGATAACGTCGTCGCGGTGGCGATCGGTGCCAGATGGATGTTCAGTCCGAGGTCGCTGATGCGGTGTTCCAGATCGATGCGGCGTTCCGGGGGCAAGGCGGACCACATCGCTTCGAAGCGGGCGCGCACGTTGACGTCGGTGGTCGCGATCAGGCGCAGCAGCAAGTGCCAGAAGTGGGCGTCGGTGGCAATACCGGGCAGTGCGGCGACCATCGCGTCGCTCAACTGCGCGAGCAGGGCCACCACTCGGTGCTGGATCCCGGCGTTGGCATTTTCGATCAGGTTGAACAGTCCACGCCACAGCTCGGATTCGATCCGGCCCTCGAGGCCGCCGATGAGTCCGGCCAGCGCCGCATCGTTCGCCAGGATCGGATTCACGGCCAGGTTACCCAGCCCCCACGGGCTGAGGTGTCCGATGAACGTCAGCAACTCCGGCACCGCACCAGCCCGTAGATAGGTCGCGATGAGATTGCCGATCAATTCGACGGATCCGATGCTGAACAGCACATCGCCGATCGCCGCGATCAGATCCGGGTCGCAGCGCGCGAACGCCGACAGCGCGGCCAGTTGCAGACCCGTCGACCCGGTGAGCACGGTATGCAACATCCGCGGCGCCCGCTGCCGCGGCCCGGCCAGCAGCTGACGCAGGATGGCGCTCACGCCATTGACGGAATAGGCATAGGCGGCGGAGAAGATCAGGCCCTCGTCATCGAGCACGCCCTGTTCGATGGCCAGGACCAATTCCGGTGTCGCGAAGGCATCGAGGAATGGTCCGGCGGTGATGTAGTCCTTGCGCGCGAGCATTTCGTTGAGGATGTGCACGATCGGTTCCGCAGGCGCCACATCGGCGAGTTGGCCGACAGTACGCGGATCCATATACGGCGCACAGTCGGCCACATACCCTGGCGCGAGCATGGCAACCGTCTCGGCCGCCTTCTTCGGGTGGTCCACACCGACCGCACCCGCGGCCCGGCCCGTCATCATCGGTGGCACCAGGCGCTGCACCAGCGGCATCGAGATGCGCAGCGGAATGACCGGCACCAATTTGCTGATCCGCTCGAAGGTCTCGTTGTGCTGATCGAAGATCAGGCCGGCCAGCCGTTCCTGGAGTTGGTGCAGATTCTCGCCGCCCAACCGCTCCAGATGCGCCAATCGCTCCACCGGGGTGTGCAAAGTTCGTGACAGCAGCACGATCTGGGCACCGGTTACCAGATCACCCATCAGCCGAGCCGACTCCCGAACATGATCTTCTTCGTCACCGCGCGAAACGGCCGGGGCAGGGCACCGACCATCTCATCGATGGCCTCGATCAGTGCGGCCGTCTCCAACTGCTTGGCCGCGCGGAACATCTCCAGCAGCTCGGCGGCCTCTTGTTCGGTGAGGAACCCGGCTGCCGCCAACGGTCCGCGTAGTTCGTGTTCGAGGTCGGACCTGGCGGTCATACGGCTACTCGTTTCTTCATATATCCCAGCGTTACTCACTCGTAAGGGCTTCGAGCATAGGTGTGCCGACCGCCCGGCGTGGCCGTGCGTAAAGAATTCGTTATCCAAAGAAGTTCATAACTTTTTGAGAGGTGCGAATTCCTTTTTATTTGCGCCGCAACGTAACTCGGGTTTTTATTCTCAGTGACGGGAAGTTGCGCAATCGGCCGTCGTGGATATCTGTTTGTATCGGGGCATGATGGATTCGTGTCGGCTCACCCGGGTTCATTTCCGCGCCGGGAGCCACCTGTGCCGACATCGGGCCTGACACGCCGGTCGTTCCTCGGCGCGACCGGTCTCGGTGCGGTCGCGCTCACCGCAGCATGCACCGGCTTCGCCACCACCGGCAGCGGCGGCATGCTGTTCCTCTCCACTCAATTCCGGCCCGCCGACGAGGCCGAACGTTTCCGCAGCCTGCTCGGCAGGACCGCGCCCGGCGTCAGCTATGTGACCATCGAGGAAAGCCCGTTCGCCAGCCAGGTGCGCAGTCAGGTCGGCGCGGGTTCGACGCAGGTCGGTCTGCTCGGCGGTCTGCACGGCGATATCGCGCCGCTGGCCGACGGCTATCTCCAGGACCTCACCGGCTTGCTCGCCGACCTCGGCAACCGCGGCTGGCCCGCCGCCTACCTGCAACTCGCGAAGGCCGGTACCGACCGGACCTGGTATATCCCGTGGGCCACCGCCAGTTACGTCCTCGCTGCGCATGCCGACGCGCTCGAACACCTGCCCTCCGGTGCGGATGCCACGGCGCTGACCTACGACCAGTTCCTCGACTGGGCCATCGCGGCTCGCCGCGCCAATGGCAACCGGCCGATGCTCGGCCTGCCCGCCGGTCCGAAGGGTCTGCTGCACCGGTTCACCCAGGGCTATCTGCTGCCCTCGTTCACCGGCGGCCAGATCACCACCTTCCGTTCGGAGGCAGCCGTCACGGCGTGGCGATACTTCCGCGAACTATGGGCCAACTGCGCCCAAGCGAGTACGAACTACGACTTCATGCACGATGGTGTTCCAGTCCTATGCCGTATTCCCGAATAAGAAGGTCGCCGACAATATCGGCTTCGGCCTGCGTGTGCACGGCGTGCCAACCGATGAGATCCGTCGCAAGGTCGCGTGGGCGGCGGATCTGCTGCAGCTGACGCCCTACCTCGACCGGTATCCGGCGAAGTTGTCCGGCGGCCAGCGCCAGCGCGTCGCGGTGGCACGGGCGATCGTGATGGACGCCGATGTGCTGCTCATGGATGAGCCGCTGTCCAATCTCGATGCGCTGCTGCGGCTTTCGTTCCGCGCCGAGCTGAAGAAACTGGTCGGCCAACTGGGTACCACCACGATCTACGTCACCCATGACCAAGTGGAGGCGCTATCTCTGGGCGACCGTGTCGCGGTGATGCGCGACGGCGTGATCGTCCAATGTGGCCCGCCGACAGCGGTATACGACGGCCCCGCAACCGAATTCGTCGGCGGCTTCCTCGGCAGCCCGCCGATGAACTTCCTCACCGGGACCGTCGAGGTGGACGATGCCGGACCCCGCATCGACCTGGGTGGGCAGTCGCTGCCCGTACCCGCGGCGCTCGAATCGTTGCGCGGCCACAAGCTCAACCTCGGCATCCGGCCCGAGGCGATTGTCGTCGGTGCGGAGCACCCCGACGACAATGCCCTCGTCGGGGAACTCCAGGTGCTGGAACCGCTCGGCTCGTCGACCCTGTTGACCACCGATGTCAGCGGTCAGGCGGTGCAGGTTCAGGCGCGGCCGGGTTTCCGAGCCGACCGGGGCAGTGCACTGAAGCTGCATCTGCCACCGCTGGCCTGCCGCTGGTACGACCCGGAAACCGGACTATTGCTGGAACAATCAGCTTAGATATCCGGTACTGACCTCACCGTATCCGATCAATTCAATGGACGGATATTTACCGATTTGATCCGATGGTGCCACTTCGGCCGACGGTCCGCCTCGACCTTCGATATCGAGCGTTTGTTCGGCCTGCTGAAGAATGAGACAATTCGGCGAACACAATCGATGAACGGCGAGTGCACGCTGCGCCTGCCCGGGCGTGAGTTCGCCCGGGTATGAAAAGCAATCGCCCAGGTTGGAGATGATCGATCGCATTTCGGCTAGCCAACTCGCACCGGCACGACGGCATCTTCGGCGAATCGGCCGCGGCCGACGGTGAGCGTCACCAAGCCGATATTGCCGATGGTGGTGATCAATGGACCGGCGACGGTGGCGAATTGATATCCGCTCGCCAGCAAGACTCCGAACACTCCGAGCGCCCCGGCGAAGGCATTCGCCGCGAACATTTGCCAGGTTTCTTCCTGGGGTTTCGACCAGGCGTGCCGCAACGTGGGGACGGTGGCGATGAGATTGGCGCAGATGGCCAGCATCGCACCGAACGTCTTATCCGAAATCTCCACGGTTACCAGCACACATGCAATGGATGAGAGCAGACACGCCCAATCTATGTTGTCCCCCGGTCGCAGACTCACCCCACGCCACAGACCGAGGGCGATCACCGCGGCATTCATAGTTGCCGACGCGGCGTTGATACCGGCGGCGAGATAGGCACCCGCAAGATATGCGACCGCCGCGAATACGGTATTTGCCGTACACCACGCCACCCACGACGCCATGCGTGGTCGCGTACCACCGTCCAGAATTCCGGCCAGATATGCGATGACCCCATACAATGAGATACCGACGCTGACACAGGCCGCCGTCGAGCTCAGACTCCAAAACCCACTCACGTACACCATTCCTCAGATATTTTTCGCGCGCGGATATGCGCAAGACAGCCAGAAGTGGCGATTCGACCCGCATCCGAACACACCGAAGGAGACAGCATCCGGTGCGACGGTGGAATCCGGATCCTGCCCTTGGTAAACGCTTCGGGATGTTTTGTTCGTGCGCTATCGAAAAATATCCTCACACGCCGATTCCGGCGTCACAAATCCAGAACGCACGCCGTAACGAACCTTAACGAAGGCTTCACCGCAATAGCCATCGCGGGTAACTGATGCTTAACAGAGCCGGGGAACCCGAAATGTAATCCACGTCATGCGCGTCGACCTCGAAGGCGCCATGAACACACGAAGACCCCAGCCGGAGCTGGGGTCTCCCGTG